>CAYGOP010000040.1:0-10758 GCA_964351645.1 uncultured Candidatus Saccharibacteria bacterium
AAGGGGGCATACTCCTAAATAGTGTACTGACCGTAGAAGCCGAACCAGCGAACTCACATCAGGGTTGGGGCGGGGAGCAGTTTACTGATGAAATTATCAAGGTAATCTCTGCTCAAAAAAAGCATGTGGTCTTTTTGTTGTGGGGAAAATATGCTCAGGATAAAGCCTCTTTGATTGATGAATCAAAGCATTTAATACTAAAAACTACTCACCCTTCCCCACTCTCTGCTCACCGAGGATTTTTAGGCAGTAAACATTTTTCTAAAACCAACGAATATTTAAAAAGCCACTCCATAAAAACTATCGAGTGGTAGTAGACGCAAAAAGGGCGACACGGTGAGGTGTCGCCCTTGTTTCGTCAGCCGAAGCTAACTATTTATTCAGACCAGAATCATCAAGTGAGCCGGTGACTCGCTTGATTTGCGAAGAACTGACGCGATAGACCTGATGACCAGAGCCCAGTTGGCGAACTTGCCAATTGAGCCTACCGAGCCGCGGAGGCTCGATAACCTTGTGCTTGATGGGCTTTCCATCGATGAGCACATACGCGTACTGCTCCGCATCATCCTGTACGGCCAGGAACTGGCGTGAAAGCAGCCAGTGATGGAACCGGTCGCGAAGACTATCGCGAGGACGGAGTGCACCCCGGAGGGCGCTGACGTTGTTAGAAAGATCGGTCATTTGCGACCTCCTGTGCGTTGAAGGTTGAAATTAAACTATTTACAGTTTGTCACGAACTGACGCTTTGTCAAGCGTCAGTCACATACTCTTGTACGTATGGTTCATAGACAGCATCATCGACACCAACTCGCGTTCCCCACGTCCCAATTCGCCATGGCGTATAGTGAGCCAATAAACGAATAAATTGAGCGAGGGTTACTACTACCACAAACACCGGCAACATCAGCCAGTCACGTTTATTCTCGTTGAGATGAGCAATTTGCCGCCACCCGAAGGTAGCCAACACCCCAATCACACTCATGAGAATCACCGTCGTCAGGGGCAATAGTAGTTCTTCATTACTCGTAAAGAGCGCTACAACCCATGCCATCACCAAGAAAGGTGCGATATGAGTAAGTGCTATGTCAGAGACTTGGTGGTAGAGAATGAACCACTTCTTCCACCAAATACGCCACTGTGGACCAAAGTATGATTGGTAGAAATACCCCTGCGAGGAGGTACCCCACCGACGCCACGTGCGCCACATCTTTGACCAACCACTCGGCACCAAAGTCTTCACGCCTGCCGGTAACACCAATACAGTCCGAAGACCGGCCTCAATGATGTACTCTGTGGTACGGCGATCATCCCCAGCTTTCGTTTTCACCTCCCAGCTTTCAAAGAAGGGAAAGCGCCACGTCGGTTTAAAGCGACCGCGCCACACCTCTTCGGAAAGCTCATTGATGATTCGATTAGCAACGGCATCAGTCCGAGCCATATACAAACGACCCGGAAGACACACCAGCTGACCATATAAGCTCGCAGCTGCCATAGACGCTTTTAAGCGAGCGTTTTCTAGCCAATCCCCAATCCGTTCAGGGATTGTGTCGGTGCGCAGACAGCGCTGTGCTGTAGTTGCACCACCCACTGTGGAGTCCGATAACTCATAGGCCAAAAAGGCCATTACCCACTCATGATCACAGATGGTGTCAGAGTCCATGAAAGCCAAACGCTCACGTAACATCCCCTCATCTCGTGCAAACTGCACAAGATTTTTCAAGTTGATGCGTTTATCGCGAACATTGGTGACATAGACCTTGTCGCCGTACTTTTGTGCGATGGACAAGTTCTGAGCATCGCGGTCTCCTGGATTATCAGGATCATCGATACCATCCATCATGATGAGAATTTTATGTTCGAGCAAACCGCGCTGTTGCGCGATTACTCGCATAGCCTCCTCAAACACTTCAGGCTCTTCACCGGCACAAGTCACTAAAGTCGTAACTCGATACTCATTTTCCGATTCAAGTTCAATCACCTGACGTCGGCGCTTAGGACCAAGATATAGCTCCTCCTTTCGTTCAAAACGTTTCGCAATCATCCTGCGCATAAGCATGGATACTGTGATAAGCACCCACACCCACACAAACCACGAAATGATTCCGCGGAAGAAGACATCGTAGATAACTCTTCCCAAAACTCACCTCCTTTCTTCTGTCAGTTTGCCCAGTCGCCGCCAAAGTTGACGCCGAACCGAAGTTCGATAATCCCCTCACCGCCATCAAGGCGACTCGGGGTTGGAGCAAAATACTCCCTGTGGCCAGCAAAAATTTCTGCTGACCAACCACCCCACTGAAGGGTGTTCCGAGGAAAGTCACCATACAGACCATACGTCAGACCGCCTGATACTTGATTATTCCACCACTGATCATCATTACCCGACAAAGCACCACTGAGCACAAGACCAGGTCCGTGCTCAAACGACCCCTCATTCCACAAGAAACGCTGGGTTGCGGTGAAGCGTAGCACTGGGCCAGCTTCACCAAACTGATTTCCGGTTACCGTGTTCAAAGCCGAGTTTCCTTCCTCATAGAGAGGAAAAGACATGCGACCCCATACTGACCACGGCATGCGAAAATGAGCATCAAGAGACTGAACCGTCGGAGATGGTGCGATTTGAACTGCCTCCATCGGCCGAGGAGCAGTGTCATGATTCACAGGTACCTGTGCAACTCGCACAGGACGTACTTGAGGTCGCTGTGACGGAGCCACCGACTCAATCACAACTGCCTCTTGCCACCTTGCTTGATAGCGTTGAAGCAAATCACGAAACTGTACAGACTCTTCACTCCCTGGTTCAAAACCCCACTGGATTGGGACGTCGTTTGACGCCTTTCCGACTGGGACTTCACCGAAGAAAAAGGTGATGGCTTCAACGCGTGGAAACCGCGTATCAATATCAGCCAGCATTTCTTCAAACCAGGGTAGTCTCGGTGCGCATTCCCCAGAGGTAGAAACCTCAGCAATGTTGATAGGAAGCTCAGTCAGCTCGGACAGCCTCTGGTAGACAGGGGCAAATTCTTCACTGAACGAACGTTCAACATCATACTGCGGCGCTGTACCACAGCGGTTGTAGGTAGAAATAGAATAGGCATCCACCAGTTCGTTTAGGAACGGGATATAGCGATACCAAGCTTCTAGCACACCATCTCCGCCTCGGCGATTGAGGTTCATTTCAAAGCTGACATTGTCAGCTCCCGAACGCTCAAACATTCTGACCACGTGCTGCGTAGCCAAAACCAACTGCTCAGGTGAATTCCCGGTGGCATACATACTCCAGGGATACCAACCTCCGTTTGCTTCATGGAACGGCCGGATAACAACTGGCCGACCATCATCGACAACTGCGTCGATAAAAGCTTGCAGGTCTTCATCGAAATCACCACGAATCACTCGCAAGAGTAACCCAGGCACTCCAGCAGAAACATCAGTCCCTTCTGAGGTTCCAACGGTTGAACCGCCACCATCAATAAGTAGCGTCACGAGTGTTGGATGATTATTGTCCAGATAATTGTCGGCAATCCATTGATACGGATTGCGAACATTCGCTTCTGACGTGAGCTTGTAGTAGACCGTTGCCGCATTGATACCTAGGGCACCCATGCGCTCACGGTGCTCAGCTGACGTCCAGTCTCGTGTCTGCGTTTCATTGACGGTAGCATTTGCTTTCGCCAAGAAAAACTCAACCCTTCGCTCCTGTGCTTGAGCGCCAAAGGCACTCAGACATAGAAAGCAACACGCAAGAAAGAGTCTCATGTCGTCTCCTTTCTTCTGATTTGAATTTTCAAAAAACCAAAAAGCCCGGTGCGGGCTTGGTCGTCTTCTGCCGACCAAAATACCACATTTTTAGGGTTATGTCAAAATTACTCAGTATCCGGTATTGGTTCAGCTACAGGAGTTTCGGCAGGCAATTCTACCTCTTCAATTCCCTCTTGCGGAGTATCCGCTGTTTCTGGTTCGTTATTATTTTCTAGAATTACTTCTTCATCCAAAGCTTCCTGCGTCACTTCCTCGAGCATCCCAATATCTTCAACAGTCACCTCCTCTATGGAGACATCATCAAATACTTCCTCACTCACAGGATCTTGGGCTGGTTTTGGTTCTGGTTCAGCTGAGTCTACACCCTGCGCATGTTCTAGTTGTTGAATCCTTAATTCTAATTCTGAAATTCGCTCGGTATTTCCTGTTACCATTTCCCACAGCTCCTGTATTGAATGAATAACCACCGCAATCAACTCGGTATATCGCACCCCAAGCGTTTGTCTTTCGTCATCTCCAACATGTACTACTTCTGGCATAAGTGCTTGCACATCTTGTGCGATAAGTCCAAATTTTGTTCCTTGCTCAGGATTATCTTTCCAGGTAAAGCTGACTGGCTCAAGTTGCAAAAGTGTATCCAAGCCATATTCCAAACCATCAATGTCATCTTTTAACCGCCGGTCTGAAGTATTAATCACACCATTGGCAGAAAAGATTTCAGAGAAACGGTATGAGGTATTCCCCAGTGAATATGTGTTATCTAGGTTTGGTGCAATTACCCCATCAACTTGTAGTTTCGTAGTCGGTGAAGAGGTTCCGATACCGACATTTCCTAACGAATTAACGGTCAAAATATCTCCATCAATGACACTTGTGATACCTAAGTATCCACTTGGGGTTGTACTTGCTACTTCAAACATGAAGTCTGGTGTCTGATCGAAAAGACCCAGATTTCCTTCAGCGTCAAACCGACCAACCTCATTTCCACTGACATGGAACATCAAGCGGGAGTTACCGTAGAGCTCAAGCGCTCCACCAATTCCTGAGCCTACCTCAAGATCATTCGAGGAATTGTAGGCCATAATTGTGTTGGCAGTCGCCGAGTTGTTTTGCCAACGAATTGCTCGAGTATTTTCAAGCAATAAGTTACCGCCTGAAACGTGAAGTCGCTCACCTGGATTATTTGTTCCAATACCAACGTCTCCTGCACCATCAACAGTGAGGATGTCTCCATTTGCAACACCAGTCAGACCGAAGTAGCCGTTTGAGGTTGAGGCTGACACCTCGAGCGCAAAGTCCGGCGAAGTATCTCCAATCCCAAAGTCGCCTGCGCTATTAAATCGAGCAACTTCACCACCACCAGCACTAAACTGGACTCCGTTCTGTCCAAAAATCTGTGTCACGTTTCCGACACCAAACCCAATCTCTAAGTCGTTTGACGCATCGTAACGCAGAATTGTATCGAGGTTAGATGCACTGTCATACCAGCGCAGAGTTTGGTTATTGTCGAGAATGATTCCTCCGCCCGCAATCTGCAGCGCGTCTTGTGGTGAGGTGGTGCCAATACCGACGTTTCCACCCTCTTCGACAACAAAGATTGCTTGACCAGCGTTGTTAAATAAGTTCAGCAAATCATCGGTATTTGAAGCCCTGATTTCAAGCATCGCCACTGGTGACGTAGTTCCGATACCAATATCGCCATCATTATCAATCGTCAGACGAGATAAGTTATTAGTCTGGAACCTGAGCTGGTGATTAGAGAAAGTTCCAAAGAACGCTTGGAAGTCCTCAGCGCGCATATCAAAAGTTACGTTGTTCGTTGTATCTCGAAACCGCGCTCCAGCCTGACTAGGTGCCACAATATTGAGTAATCGTGAATCAGTACTACTTCCAATACTCACTCGATTTCCAAAAAAGAGTTCGTTAGTGGAGGTTGAGACCCACTTCCGTTCATTTGTGAAAAGCTCTTGAGCTCCAGCAGTACCCGTTTTCAAAATGGCATCATCTTCAATAATAAAGAAATCGTTCCCTCCATCGTCCTGCCAAGCATCATCCACCCCCCAGAGCTGACCGTCGATTTTTACATACTCTGCATTTGTGACTCTCACCCCAACTGATGGAGAAAGTGGTGGAGCACCAACATCATCAACTCCCACTGTCTGTCCTAACCCAGAAATAAATACTGGAGCCACCTTGTCGGTACTTGAGCCAATAATTGCTACTCCGGCATACGGAGTCTCAGTCCCACCACTGGTATTTGGTCCATCACGTCGTGTCAGCAGACCATTGAAAATAATCGTACTGGTCCCCGTCGCTGAGATACGTACTCCATGGCGGTCATTCCGGTCGGTAGAAAAGTCTGTAAATGTAATGCCTCCGTTATTAGATGAGCCATCAATGTACAAACCAGTCAAACCATTAAATACGGCTCGAGAGTTCGCAATCTTCGTTTCTCCCATCGATGAAAGATAAATACCCCGCAAAGCATTTCCAACTGAGAGCAAGTCGTCAATGTAGGTATCATTCAAAGCGGTAGCGCGGAATCCGTGCCCGTCGGCACTGTAAATCGCCAAGCCTCGAATAGTAAAGCCTCGAGGATTTCCGCTTCCGGTACCGACCGCAGCCTCAAATCCGTTTCCGGTTGTTTGCGCAATATCCATATCAGTTAGCTTCCAGTCACGCACCAACCCTTCAAAATAAATACCTTCAACTCCAACACTGGCTGAACCACCATCAAGACTGAGGTGTTCAATGCGTCCTCCGTTATTATCGGCAGCTTCACCTGAAATAGACCGGTCACGTACGTGAATCATGGCGTTGCCGGAGAAAGAACCAAAGTCAGCCCGAATAGAGCTACGCGGAGTTGAAGAATATGACCAGCGCGGAGAGTACGCTCCACGTAAAGTTACCGGCTTATCCAGCACAATTGGACTCGCGATTCGGAACTGTCCCATTGGGAAATAGACTGTTCCTCCCAGCGGACAGTCTGCAATCGCTCGAGCAATAGCAGCATCGTTCAATGTCGAATTGTCTCCGACAGCACCATACGCCACTACGTTACACACCTGACCCCCAGCATCAACAATCGGTGCTGTAGTTGTACCAGTAAAGAGTGCTGTTCCATCGACAGTCAGTGTTTCTGTTAGAGTACTCGTACCAATACCAACACCTCCCGCTAAGCGGAACACATTTCCTGAAGCAGCTGACCAGTTGCTTGTTGTCGATGCATTCACTAACACACCATTCCAGTACAAATCACCACCTTGATTATATAAACGATTCGCAGTTTGCCCAGGAATAGTCTCCGCTAAGTAAATAGCACCAGCCACAGCTAACATATCAGATGGACTACTGGTACCAATACCAAGTGAGCCAATGACGTTATTGATTCCGTCGAATGTTATATTGGTCAGGTTTGAAATATCACCTTCATCAAAACTTGAACCACCTCCCCCGCCGCCACTAGTATTAATGTCGGCAATCCGGTCATACACTTTATCCAGTGACTTGAGTACGTACTCCTTGGTAACATATTCACCCTCTGCAGACCCAGAAGACAGAATCACCTCCTCAGGCAGACCACGTTCGATAGAGTGTGGCAATGAGTTGATGTACATCAACACTTCAGCAATCCGTTGGTCAAGTAAACCTTCAGACACCCCCTGCTGTTCAATGGTTACGTACTCATTGGTTATCTCGTTGTAAATTGGCGTGGTGGTGGTCGAATACTCAATAATAGTTGGTGGCTGTACAGATGGTGTAGACACAGTTGGTGCCACTGGCACTGTTGGCGGAAGGTCTACTTCTTTATCATGAGTCACTACCACCACCGGAGTTTCCTTTTTCTCACAAAAGCCCACGGGGCGCACGAGCCACCCCATTACTGTACAGAAACCACTCTGTTCTAGCTCCTCTTGGGCAGAAGAAAACGCTGGTACGACGAGCATTAACAGAAACAATCCAATCGCGTAGTATCGCAATCCTCCATTCATAATTCTATTGTATCAGTAAGTCTGTCCAGTATTTATTCACCTGGGTACAGGTGAAGCGACTAATACCTACCAGCACTGAAAATGGCCGAAGCCACTTTGGTGAGCTGTGGGACGATGCTGAAGAAAAAAACCGTACTCTGATTGCCGCCTGCAAAGCGGCAGAGTATGTACAACTTCACTTTAAGTGAAGTATGCAAAAGGCCCTGCGCATGTGCAGGGCCTTATTTGTATTTACAATCCTTTTTGTTCAGCAATCTGCTCAGCCCACTGCATAATCGCAAGTCGCGAACCAGCATAGCCTTGCTTGAGCTCAGCACCTGAAATCTCTGCGTTCAAAAACTGCTTTATACGAGAAGTCATTTCGTCCATTTCGTCTTTTGAAGGAATATACTCAGCTTTATTTGTACCATCACCAATTCCAACCATCTCACCCATTTTTAACAGTGCTTCTGCGTAGATTGATCCTGACGGGTCACTCTCTCGCTGCTCTCCTGCTGCCTCAGCAGCTGCATTCAAGTGTTCATTTGTAGACATATAAAATACATAGTACCAAATATAGATTCACTCAAAAAGCTAGCTAAGCTAAGCCCGGGAAAAAGTCTTTAATAATCTGCTTGGTTGGTACCCCGCTTTTTTTCAGAAGTGAATCGTATGCATTTACCATCGGTGGCGGACCAGACAAATACCAATATCTTTCTCGGTAGTCTGGCACTCTATTCTCTAACACATCCTTTGTCACAAAACCTGTTTCGTATCCTTTTGCTTCTGAGCCTTGTGCAATAACAGGAATGGTTTTCAGTGGCATTTTTTCCGAGGCCCCGGTGAATTCAGGCAAATACGCCAAATCATCTTCAGTGTTCGTGCAGTACAGCAACACCGTGTCTTGAGGGATACTTGTATCAGTTAAATACTGAATATGGCTCCGAAAAGGAGTAATGCCGATTCCACCGGCTATGAATCCTAATTTTTTACTGCTGTCTTTGGGAAGCTGAAAATCTCCCGCTAGTTGAGAAGCAATTAAAAACTCTCCTGGCTGCATGTCTTTCAACTTCGCTTTATAGCTACTTCCATTTGGTACAAACTTTAAAGCTAGTCGCACCTTGTCTTCGGTTGGCGATGAAGCGATTGTGAAGTACCGTCGTTCTCCTCGACCGTCCGCAGGCGAGTGAGGGAGCATCCACTCGAGGTACTGACCAGCTTTAAAATAAAAATCAGCAGGCTTTTTAAAAACAAACTCAAACGTATCTTTTGCAACCTCACGCTTGCTTTCAAATTCAAGAAAGAGCTTCCGGCGGATAGTAAACTGATACGCAAACAGATTACCCATAACGAGTGCTAATTCTGGTGTCATTGGGAACAAATCCTTAAAGAGGGTTGTGTACGCAAGGGCTCCGACCAAAGCACCATAGAATGCTTGTGTACGCTTAGTTGGAGGCATCGTAAACGGCTCTGTAAGCATGAAAAAAGCTAAGAACAGTGCCGGCCAAGACAGAAAGAACGCAACGGCACTTTCATTCCACACGAAATCTGCACCAAAGAATCTCCATTCTTCATACAAGAACACAACCAAACCAACGCACACAAACCACAGTACCGGTGTCCACTTACGAACTTTTAGCACTACTAAACTACCGAGGATAAGTACCGGCCAGAAAAAAGTTGGATTACTCACCCACCACGAAAAAATATCAGTTGAATATGAAGTTCCGGTTGTCAGATTGAATAACCAAACGCACAAAGCTACCAGCACTGCTCCAGCTGCGGCTGGATTTACCACGTGCTGCTTCCGGTACGTTAAGAAAAATTTAGACAGCACGCCAAGGACAACTGCCAAATACAGAGCCCAGTTCCCTAGCAAGGTGGGTTGCGGAATGACTAAGAAAAAGAGTATCAGGATAGTAATCAGGGCTGATTCGTGATTGGCATGAATCTGCAAAACCTTGGCCAGGATGATATTTAAAACCAAGCCAATAGCTAACGCAGGCACTAAAGCAACCAATTGCACTTGGGCAGAATACGCAATAGCTTCAATAAAGCCTGCCCCCAAAGAGATGACCACCAGCAGTAAAAGACTCGCGCTAACCACTCGATACATTCCACGCCCATCAACCAAACGTTGTGGTGTACTCATTATTTTTGAAAGAAGGTTCAACATACGACGTATTATTTGGTGATGTAATCCATTTATATTACACTTAAAATCATCTTTATTATAAATTTATATTATGCCTTACATTATTGCCGCAGTCGTACTTATTGTAGCCGGACTTGCATTCACACTCTACCAAACAAGCACACTCGAACAAACTGAAATTGCTGAGGTGCGTGAAGCAGAGCCGTTACCAATGGATTCTACCCAAAGCGCCCAAGCAGATGGTGCGATGGAAACCTCAGCTGAAACGAACAGTATTGCCCCAAGCACACCTCCAGACCAAAACGACCCAGCAGTCTCCCAAATGAATGATGCCGTTCAAGCGGCAGACTCGAGCACTGGAGCTTACAAAGATGGAACGTATTCAACTGTAGCTTCTTACTTCACCCCACGAAGAACTGAACACGTAATGGACATCACCATTACTCTGGAAGACGGAATCATTACGAGTGCCGATGTGCTTTATGATGGAGCAGAGCCAAAAACTCCAAACCACAGTAGTTTTGACAATGCGCTTGGTGCTGTCGTGATTGGCCAGCCAATTGAAGAGGTCTACCTGTCTCGTGTTGGGGGTGCATCCTTAACTAGTGATTCATTTAATGAAGCACTTACAAATGTAAAAGCTGAAGCGAGTTCATAAATAAATGAAACTTCAATTCAAAGCACTCGGAACCAGTTGGTGGATTGAAATTTTTGACTCCGCAAGTTCACAAGCTCTCGAATCACTCGCTAGTGATATCGAGAGTTTTGTTGTTGGCTACGAAAACCGCTATTCTCGTTTCAAACCAGACTCGTTAGTGTCAAAATTAAATCGAGAAAAAATACTCTTAGAACCAGACGATGACTGCATCTCAC
>CAYGOP010000041.1:0-7978 GCA_964351645.1 uncultured Candidatus Saccharibacteria bacterium
AGTCAAGGCGGCCTTTCGAGACGGCGGGTGTTGCTTATGTAGCTTGAAATGTATAATGGAAACCAGCGTGTCCGTCACTGATTTCGACTTGTTCTGGTTGGACTTTGAACCAAGTATCGTGCCCGTTGTCGTCGTAGCGGTTGCCTCCGAAACGTACTGAAGGATGGATGTTCAAAACTCGACTTTTTCCGTTAGAAAATTTTATTGCTATACGGACAGTCGATTTTCTATGTGGGTCATTTTGTTCTCTAATCCACCAACAAATCGGATTGTCTCCGAAAAGAGTACTTTGCTCGAAGGACTTTTCTTGAAACGGAGCACTATTGCTGAATCTTCTGCTCTCATGACAAGAGAATCTAAAAGGGCTATTTCCCAGTAGCTGTTTCAGGGCATTCCCCAGTTCTTCCAAATTATTGCGCTTCAACCTGATTTCTTCCATAGTAGCACCTCATATTGCTGGAGGGGTTATCTTTCTAAACCCATAGTACAACAAATTACTATTTTGTCTATAAAAGGTTCTAACTTGCAACCCGCCCTAAAGAAAAAGTCCCTGTAAATAGGGACGATTTCGTGTGTGCGCCGGAGAGGATTCGGTCACAGATAATTTTCTTCCAGAAAATTTCTTCGACCCCGACTCGCTCGCTCGTCATTCTGACTCACATCACTCCGTCTTTCGAATCCTCACGCAAGTGAAACTGTTCACTTGCTTCCGACACCCAAAATTAAAACTCCCAAAAGGGAGTCTCATTTTGTGCGCCGGAGAGGATTCGAACCTCTGTAGGATAAATCCGTTAGATTTACAGTCTAATGCAATTGACCGCTCTGCCACCGACGCATGTATTTCTGGAACATCTAGGTCTCTAGATGAGTCCGACTAAAATATCACAACTGTCGCATTTTTCAAAGTTTGGACATGGTATTATTTTGATATGAAAAGAAGAACGAAATTTTCAGTCATGGCAGTGTTGTTTGTATTACCGATGCTGGCGTTTGCTCAAGGTCTAGTGCCGTGTACAGGGGAAAGAGGAAATGAGTGTCAGTTTTGTATGCTGGCACAACTTATCCAAAATGTAGTTGATTGGCTGGTGGTGATATTGGCGATAGTGACAGCTATCGCTTTTGTGTATGCTGGCATCAAGCTTGTATTGGCTGGTGGAAACGCAGCTGAAAAAGAAGCTTCGAAAAGACTGATTACCAATACGTTCATCGGCTTTGTGATTGTGCTCGCTGGTTGGTTAATTATTGACCTTATCCTCAAGATGCTTTTGGCTGGAGGGGGAGGATCGATAGGTATTGGAGCCTCTCCGGGACCTTGGAATGCAATTTCTTGTGAAGTCCAGCCTCAGTCTGAAGCTGTGACGACCAGTCGAGGATTATTAGGTGGGGCGACATTATCTGAAAATTGCCCAATGGTGTTTGCAGGCCCACTGCAAGTATTTGATTGTGCGTCTGTGGCAGCTGGTTGTTCTGCAGGAGGAGGTACTCCAACAACTGATACGGTAAATAATAGAGTGACTTGTGATTATCCAGCTGCTGCATATGCAGGGAGCTGTAACGACATTACTGACACCTCAAACCCGTGTCATCCGTCAAATCCTGATATGGTTGCTGCTTTTGGTTCTAGGGCAGCTGAGGCGGCTATTGTGTGTAACAAAGAAAGTGCCGGAGCACCAATTGAATCACGGTCTGATATTTGTTGTGGTACCGGGAGCTGTTCTGGAGCCCCTTCGTTCTCTGGTGGCTATTTCCAAATCAATATTCTAACTGAATATAGTCGTATTCCAGGTTGCTCAGGCTCCTTCTTTAATCTAAATGGAAGCGACACTGCGCAAGGAAATTGTGTGCAGCGACAAGGTGGGGCGCCGGTGAGTGATAGAAGTGTTCCGTGTACTGGATGGTCATGTGAAATTACTGACATGGGAATGTATCAACTGTGTATGAATGGTGCGAGAGATTCATCAACAAACTTTGCTGCAGCTGGACAGCTCTTTAGTACTCGTGGTTTCCAGCCATGGTCATGGTCTGCAAACATTTGCGGTGTACCCTTTTAATTAAATAATACATATGGAAAATTCATCAATCAGAACACCACTACTCCTCATCGGCATTTTTTTCCTAACTGTTTTTATTATTGGTTATTTGTATTATGCAAATAGTACTGTGCCGCCTGTCGTTGAACCTGCCCCTCTTTCAACTGATACTGAGCCACAACAAGAAATCGTCCCTGTTACAACGATATCTACTAAAACTGATACAACATTTACGACTCGTGATTTTCTACTAGATGAAGATGTCGAGTTAATTGATGAGAAAGCTCAAATATATCTTATTGGAAGTGAGGAGGGGGTAAATGGTCCCTTATATCAAATATTTTATTTCAGAACTGGTGGTACAGTCCGGGTTGTTTTGCTTGATCCAAATCTCAGTTATGTCAGAGCTCGAGCTGAGACCGCACTGCAGGCTCGACTGGGTCTTGGTCTGTTAGAACTGTGTGCAATCAAAGCAGCAGTAATGACTCCTCGTTCGGTAAGTCCTGATTTAACAGGAGAAGATTATTCAGGGATTGAGCTAGGTTTGCCTTCTTGCCCAGGAAGTATTGCATTATAGATATAATTAAACATTTTCTATGAAATACCTTCTCACCCTACTCGTCGCAACCTTCCTCTTCACTCCGCCGATTGTCGGTTGTCCATAATTATATGTATACTTAAAGAGCCATCTTAATTTAATTCTATGAAATACCTTCTCACCCTACTCGTCGCAACCTTCCTCTTCACTCCGCTACTGGCTGGAGCCCAAGGCTTTGTGCCGTGTGATGGAGTAAACACAAGTGCTGGTGGGGTCGCTTGTACTGAATGTCACCTCCTTCAGATGGGTAACACTATCCTCGTCTGGCTCATCATGATTCTGTTTATTGTCTTTGGTTTTGTCGCAGCTGCAGCCGGCTGGGGACTCATTACTGCTGGTGGAAATGTCCAAGCAGTCAGTGATGCAAAATCAAAGTTCACCAACGCTATTATTGGTTTGATTATCGTACTTGCGGCGTGGTTGATAGTGGACACTATTATGCGTGGTTTACTCAATGGGGGAGACCTTGGAACTACCTACTCAGGGTTTAGTGTGTGGTCTGAGGTGCAGTGTGGGAGTATGGCGTCAACTCAGGCAGTGGTGACCTCGCCGGAAGGTCTAGGAGATACATTCGCTGGTACTGGTGTATACGACCCAAGAATGGTGGCTGCGCTTGGTAGTGGTAATCCTGCTATTGTAGCGTTTGCACAAGCGATGGATGCGATGAATTGTGCGTACAGCCAGCCTTTACGAAACGCCTGTGCGGGTACTCCGGCATATACTGACTGTTCAGATTTAGTAAACAATGCATACCAGGCTGCTGGCTGTAGTTCGCCTGGAACATTTACCGGAGATATGATTGGTAACGCAACTACATTTACGAGCAATGCAGAGCTTAGACAAGGAGACGCACTGATTCATCGTACTGGTGGAGCTGGTCATGTGGTTATCTGTATGGATGATGGATGTAATAGGGTTATCCATGCTGCCGGAACAAGTCCTGGTATTATCGTGTCAAATGGAGCTACTTATTATAATGATCCGCGGTACACATCTGCCATTCGTGCAGCAGATTTCTGCCCATAGTTTGGTCTATTGTTTAGTAATCTAATGTAATTGGTATGAGAAAATTTATAATACTTGCTGGAGTTTTGATTATGATACTTTTGGTAGTGGTTCTTATGATTGGTCAGCAATCAGAAGAACCACCAGCTGAGACTGTTCTAGAACCCGTCAGTGTCAATCAAACAATGGAGATTACTCCATTTCCAGATAGTTCTACTATGAGTACTGCAGGCAAAGAGGAGACACACAGACAGTATGCAGAATACGTAGAACAATCAACTGCTGTTGGTGCTTTCACAACTTTTTCTGACAGTTTGGGTATTGTTCCGTTGAACCGCTGGGTAAGTGCAGTTGATGCAAGGATTGAGCCGGACCTTCTAAATTTACTGGATCAAAAAGAATGGGCAATGTATAAATGTGCTAGTGCCGATGTTGATTATCCATATCTGGTCCTCACAACTAGAATTGCTTTACAGTCTAATTACCCGGGAGATTTATTTGCTGATAAGGTTGCGTATCTGTCTCAATGGGAATCTACTCTTACTAGAAACATGAGTTCAGTCTTGTATCCAGTTTTTCAAAACGGAGTATCCCTTCCTGGTCAAATTTCTACATTTGAATCAAACGCCTCATATCCATACATTGAACTGAGGGAGGCTGACTTGTCACTGCCTAACGGAAAGAGTGGTTATATTGGCTACATTACAATTGGAGACAATGTATTGGTAGGAAATAATCAAGAGTGTTTGCTTGAAGCACAGGAATTGATGTACGATACAGGAGCTTAATTTTTCTGATGACAACAAAAACCGCCGAAAGGCGGTTTTTGCAATGCGGGTCCACGAGGACTCGAACGCTAACACGTTCAGTACCCCAATTGGCTAGATTATTTCGCAAACTTATAATCTAGCTCAATCGGGCTTCGAGTCCTCTTAGGACCTCGAAAATGTAGTCACCAAAAGCTCCAAGTATTCTCTTTTTACTTCCTTATTTTGCGGGTCCACGAGGACTCGAACCTCGGACGTCGGTTTTGGAGACCGAAATTTTACCACTAAACTATAGACCCAAAAATTGTCTGGGAGACAATTTTTGTTGAGTGCAATACTCAATTCAATTATTTCCTGAACACCATACTTATATTATATAAGTTCAGACAGTGTAGGCGAAACTCGGCTGATGGTCAACTTTGCTATTCCTGTAAAAATGTCTCAGTAATTTCAAATACACGAGCTTCATCTTTTGGGTTTACCCATTTGATTTCCGGGTACCGCTTGAGCCAGGTGAGCTGACGCTTAGCGAATTGGCGGATTTTTGCCTCTAGCTGCTCGGTCATTTCTTCAAGCGTGAGTTCTTTTTCAAGATATTTCAAAATGTATCGGTACTCAAGGCCAAAGTCGTCTAGCCGTTTTTTGCTGACTCCAGATGAGAGTAGTGATTGCACTTCTTCAATCATCCCTTCATCGGTTCTTTGCTGCAGTCTGATATGAATATTGTGATGCAGTTGCTCTTTTGTGATATCAACACCCAAAAGAAGCCAGTCGAATTTAGACTCTACTGACTTTACTTCTGGTACTGCACCAAGAGTTTCAATAATTTCCAAAGCTCGTTCTAGTCGCCGGCGGTTGTCTGGGTCTATGTCTTGGGCTCGGCGCGGGTCAACTGCACGAAGCTTCTCTAGTAGTTCTTCATTGGTAAATACCTCTAGTGTTTTTCGAAATTCGGGATTTGGTTCTACTGGTGCTGCCTGCATGTTTCCTCGCAACAGTTCAAGATAGAAAAATGTCCCACCGGCGATAATAGGGAGGTGTTTGCGAGTGAGTATGCTTTCTATTGCAAGTGTAGCGTCACGCTTAAAATCTGCTCCTGTATAGATATCCATTGGGTCTGCTACATCAAGTAGGTGATGAGGAATACTAGCCATTTCATCAGCAGTTACTTTACCAGTACCTAAATCCATGTCTCGGTACACTTGCCGTGAATCAGCAGAAATCACTTCGCCATTGTATTTCTTTGCGATTGCAATAGAGAGTGATGTTTTTCCGCTGGCCGTTGGTCCGACAATAGCGATAGCTTTGGGCTTTGCATTCATGTTGGGAGTGTAGCAAAGACAGAACAAAAGAAAAAGGCTGGCG
Source organism: uncultured Candidatus Saccharibacteria bacterium (assembly GCA_964351645.1). Lineage (GTDB taxonomy): Bacteria > Patescibacteriota > Minisyncoccia > Phycocordibacterales > UBA918 > OLB19. Next base: position 5,766 of record CAYGOP010000041.1, read on the forward strand.
CGTGCGCCAGCCCTCATAGGTATTTGTCATTGCTGAGCAAGGACGTGGTGTTCTAGTTGAGCAGGGTAGTCAACGATGGCTTCGAACTGATCTCGGCTGATTCGTGATTTCCCGAGATAGAATTCCATCAGCTCATCAAATTTCCAGATGTGATGGAGTCTGACTCCTTGTTCGCGCATGGCAATCTCAGCCTTGCCTCCGCTCCTGTCCAAAAAGACGAGTAGGTCAGTCACATTGGCGCCTTCCTTGCGAATGGACTGAATTGCCTCAATCTTGGTTTCAGCTTGAGTCACCAGGTCATCGACCAGCAGAATGTTCTGCATCTGTTCCGGGTCGAGATGACCAAGGTTTTTAATGCCGACAATCTGTCGCAGTGCTTCGTCTTTGATGAGACGAAAGGCCCTCATGTTGAAACAGCACTCGTTGAGGTAGTCGTATAGTGCATCGACAAATGGTTCGCCGGCGGCTGGAATGCCGGTGACGTCGCGTGGTTCTGAAAACAAGTTCGCTTTCCGAGCGTACATTGCCATAGCTTGACCAATGCGGTCAAAATCAGAATCTGACAACTTTCCTGTTTTCACTCCTTTGCGCCAAAGTGCCATATAGATTGGCGAAAGCGGTGCGTCAGGGTGACTGTCGTGGATTTTCATCTTAAATCCATCTTCTGGCTGGCTCGCGATTAACACAGATCCTGAGTCGAAGATGGCTAGTGCAGCCGCTTCACGAAGTTCAATCCAGGCGTTGTGGATGTCAGCTAGAGTTTCGGTTTCCATGTGGTCCTCCCTTGATAATGAACGCAGTGCCAAAATACAACTTACTCCAAAAATAAAAAAATACAAGAAAACGGCGCCAATAAGCGCCGTTTTGAAGAGGTTCAGAGCCAGTGAATGTCAGCTGTGAACTTCTACTGGAAAACCAATTTCACGCAATGCAAGCATCGCTTCGGCCATTCCTAGAGTGTCATTGACTGGGGTGTGGTCGTGTTTGGTAGTTGCCAGTTTTTCCAAAGAACTAAATCGTTTGGGAACTTTTTTACCCGCTGCAATCATCCCCTCTTTGAAACCCCGGTATCTGTCATTGAGGTTTCTTGAGGTGTGACCAAGGATTTTGTCGTCCCCGAACTCGTCCATGTAGAGACTGAGCCACTTCATATCGTGGCCGTTGTTGTCAGTCCAAAACAGGGGAGTGGTACCTGGCTCAAGAGTGTCGTGTAGCCACTGGGTAAAGTTTGGCATAACGAGCTCTGGTTTTGGCCAAGAAGAGATTTCGTCCCAAGTTAGTCCTCCGGCATACTGCATTGCTACTGGGTCGAAAGTAGTGTCTTTCCGAGGACATACTTTTCCTTCGAAGGTGGTCTGGAGTGATTCGGTGAGCTTTACCACACCAAACCAGTGCATTGAGTGGAGTTTGGTATTTGGTCCGGTTTGCTCGGTGTCAAATACATAGTTTGTTTTTTTTGCCAGCCATTGCTGAGCTCCTTTTCGTGAGAGTGCCGCTTTTGCGACGGAATGTTTTACTATACACCTAAGCTAGGTTGTTTGTAAAGTGTAAAAAAGGCCGGCGCTTAAGCGCCGGCCGGCTGTACCCTGGTCAGATTCCGTAATCGGACAAGTACTTTGATATTCCAGCATTTTGCTCAGCCAGGTTCGCAACGGTTGCTTCGACGTGGTCAGTTCCGTTTGATGCAAACATCGCACCGCTAGAAGTGTTAATGATATGACCTGTTCCACGACGGTTCATTCCGCTCTTTAGTGCAACGCCAAGACTACCACCTTGGGCTCCAACTCCAGGAATGAGGATGTTCATGTCTCCTACCAAATCACGTACCTTCATGAGCTCTTCTGGGTAGGTTGCTCCGACTACTAAGGAGCAGTTCTGGTTTCTGTTCCAAGTGTTTCTGTCTGCAACATTCTCGGCCACCGTTTGATAGAGAGGCTTTTGGGTGTCGCTTACAGTGAGGTTCTGAAATTCTCCAGAGCCTTGGTTAGAGGTCTTACACAGAACTATGACACCCTTATCTGCCCGACGAAGAAACGGTTCCATTGCTTCGTGACCAAAATATGGCTGGACAGTGATAGCGTCCACCTGCAAATGGTCAAAGGCAAATTCGGCGTATCCTTCGTTGGTTTTCCCTATATCTGCTCGTTTTGCATCAAGGATAATCGGAACCTCCGGTGCTTGTGCTCGCATGGTCGCAATTAAGTCTTCAAGTG
>CAYGOP010000041.1:7988-10625 GCA_964351645.1 uncultured Candidatus Saccharibacteria bacterium
GCTCCATAACGCTCAAAGAATGCGATATTTGGTTTATAGCACCCGACTATTGAAGCGGTGGGTTCAATGAGTTTTCGGCAAAAGTTCAGTAGTTCTGCCGGATGGTGTGAGCGAGCGTTTTTTTGCGCCTCGTCCCCAAACATAAGCGAAGCTTTAGGAATGCGCTCGTACACTGGGTCGAACCCAAAACAGATAAACTTTCGGCGTGCCCAACGATGCTCTAATCGTTCTTGAAATGAGCCTGTGGTCATGAGAATTCTCCTTTGGTGGTGACTGGTTGTAAATATCGTTCTGTGAGCAAGAGTATAGAAAATAGAAAATTAGTCAAAAAGAAAACCAGGCAGAAGCCTGGTTTTCTTATTTTGTGCCTCGGGTGGGAATCGAACCCACACTCCTTGCGAAATACGATTTTGAGTCGTACGCGTCTACCAATTCCGCCACCGAGGCATTTGATTTACGGTGTGACAAAGAGTGTACCAGATATCAGTTGCTTTTCAATGTACCAACTTGTACTGTGAAAGGGAACAGAAGGAGTCCTTTCTATGCGCTATGCAGTTATTTACCGTCGTAATGACGGCACGGCCAGTCTGGTTGGAGAACCAGCAGAGTTTCCTGAAGTGCAGCTGGCACAAGGCAGGCTCGATGAGCTTAGGGCAGGCTGGCAAAAACTCCATCATGGTGACTACGAAATTCTTTCGTTTTCTCTGGAGGACCGACAGAAGGTGTTGCAGACAGAAAAAGTGGCACCATTTTACTAACAACAGGACCTTCATGGTCCTGTTTTTGTGTATAAGTCTTGAAAGTGAGTGTGCTAAACTGTCAGTAAGCGAGTGCGTAGAGCTCGGAGGTAATAGATGGTTTTTTCGTTATGGCATTTCAAGGAGATTCAATATACTGGGTAGAAGTAGAAAAAGTAGTTCCAAACCCCTTCCAACCACGGAGGGAGTTTGATCAAGATAAACTGCAAGAATTGGCGGATTCTATTCGTATGTACGGCGTGTTGCAGCCACTGACAGTGACACGAAATGAAGTGCAAAGAGAAGATGGGACGTTTTATACTGAGTATGAGCTGATTGCAGGGGAACGTCGATTGCGAGCGAGTAAGCTAGCGGGAACAGCTCAAGTGCCAGTTATCATCCGAGAGGGTGAGCAGAGCGAACAGGAGAAGCTGGAGCTGGCAATTATTGAGAATCTCCAACGAGAGGATTTGAATGCGGTAGACAGAGCGTTGGCTTTTAAACAGCTGGCTGAAGTGTTTGGTCTGTCGCATGCGCAGGTGGCACAAAAGGTGGGTCGTAGTCGGGAGTACGTTTCAAACTCTATCCGACTGCTGGGGTTGCCGGAAAATATTTTGGATTCACTTAAGTTTGGAAAGCTGTCTGAAGGTCACGCTCGGACTCTTTTGATGTTGAACGATAGGCCTGAAGAGCAGGATGTTATTTTCCGTGAGATTCTGTTGAAGAAAATGTCTGTTCGAGAGGTGGAGAGAATTGTTCGAAAAATTGCCACTGACAAGGTGCGTAAAAAATTACCGGGTGAGCTTGATAGTAATTTAATTGAATACGAGAAGCAGTTCACAGAGTCGCTTGGTACTCGAGTACAAATTCAAAAAACTGATTTTGGTGGAAAATTAACCATTGATTATTTTTCTGTTGAAGATTTAGAGGATATTTTGGTACGAGTAAAAAAAGAAGCAGAAGCAGAACTGCCACAACAGCATGAAATGGTTGAGCGGCTCGCACACCATACTCCTTTGGAGTCAGTGTCTGCACCTGTGGCACCTGCACCAGTAGAGCCAGAAGTATATCCGCAACCACAAAATCTCCCTGTTGAAAAACCAGAATCACAGGCACAGTATTCCTATCATCCAGCTGCCTCAGAACCACGTTTTTCAGTACCAAGCTTTACTCCAAATCGAATTGCTGCAGCTGATGAATATGACGATGTGTTCCCAGTAGAGCAAACCCCGGTTCACGAACAACCACCAGTTGTTCATAATCCAGCGCCAGTCAAGCCGCCTGAGTCACCTAAATCAGAGGATGACAGTAATCTCTATTCAATCAATAATTTTAACGTCTAGCAGCAGCCTCTGCTTCAAGCGCTGATTTGATTCGCCTGCGAGCGAGTGATGTTTTGGCAAACTGTAGCCACTTCGGACTTGGTTTAGCAGATTTTCTAGTTTCGATTTCAACGATGTCGCCATTTCTTAACTCGGTGTCTAATTGCACTAGTTTTTGATTTACTTTACTGCCAAACGTATGGTCACCTACTTCAGAGTGAATAGCGTACGCAAAATCTATGGGAGTGGCTCCAACCGGTAAATCAACCACGTCGCCGATAGGGGTAAAGGCAAAGATTCGGTTGTTGAAAAAGTCGCTCTCAGCGTCAGCTACGAAATCGCTCGTTGAGTGCTTTAAGTCTGGGTTGTAGGTTTGTCCAATTTGTGAAATCCAACGGGGAATTTTTTGATTGTGTGGCGCTTTGACAGTTTTTTCTAGCGCCTCTTCGGTAGCGTCGTCTCGGTTTGAGAAGGGGCGGAACAAGTTTGGAATCAAGCTCGAAAACATCGATGGTTTCTTGACGGTGTCAGTGCTACTTGGTTGTTTGTATAAAATATGTGATGCGACTCCAAACTCT
>CAYGOP010000042.1:0-10219 GCA_964351645.1 uncultured Candidatus Saccharibacteria bacterium
GGATTTTGGGGGACTCGAAGAGCTTTTGAGACAGATTCGACCAAAGGGAGAATATGTCCAAAAGGTGTACTGAAACTGTAAGTTTCGAGTCCCTGTCCGGCAGCAAAGAGTTTTAGCTATATCTAGCAACATAAATGTTCCAGTCCATACAAAAATGTAGAAAGAGAGTTTTTGTTTTATTGAGAGCTAAAGAAAGCGCACCTTGATAGCCAAGAAAAAGGCCACGAAGATATAGTATGATGCAACTTCGTCGAACTGTATTAATAATTGTATTTTCTAAGGAAGGGTATGTCAGTGATTTATGCAAAGCTAAAGCGAGATGAGAATCCAACCGTAATTTTATTTAATGAAGACCAGGTAGATGACAAATTAAGTCATTTGTTTACTCCACCAGGTTTGAAACACTCAATCGAGTATGACTGCTATGGACCTCAGTCACTTAATGATGAAATCTTCCATGTCGACTTATCAAATGATCAATGGCAAAAGATTAAAGATGTCTATGAGACTGATAACGCTCGTGCGGCACACTTAGACAATTCAGGATATGCAGACCAGTATGCCCGAATAGATGTCATATATCGCGTTACCCATGAAGCAGTCTCGTTTAAAAAAATACGTCCAAGCCAACTCGCTTTACAGCAAGGGTCTTTGGAGTGGGGTGACCGACCGGTCTTTGTAGCGCCGTCAGAGAAAGTGCTGATTGACCCTCCAGTTGACCTATACATCAACAAATCATCAAAACGGGCATACTTCAAAAGTTTTGGTACTGCGTCGCGTATCGCCTCCGTGTTGAAGGAGTTTTTCGAGGACACCACGAGGCAGCATGCTGAAGAAGCATTGGCATTTGATGTGTTTAATATAGCTGAATTTGATGTGGCTGACGTGAGCCCAAGAAATAGAAAAAGGCTTGCTCGTATAAAGGGAGACCTAGACATTGATTTGGATGATTCAAGAACGGTAACAAGGATAAACGAGTACGCTGATAAATATGAGCAGACTGATGTGTTTGAAAATAATAGAATAAAGATATGTTCCAATGCTGAGCTTACAGCAGCATTGGATGTCATTTCTGGTACCTTTTACACAAACGAAGTCACAGATGATGTTATGAAGGCTACTTCAACCAAGAAGTTGCATTAGGTCATCGAGAATTAGAAAATCTAATTTGGGTTCCAAGGGCCGCTCTCGGGCGATACAGCTGTCAGTTTTTTTAAAAGAAAAGCGCCACCCAAGGAAAGGGTGGCGCCAAAATAGATGCAAAAGAGGTGTTTAGTCACCACACCCATCACTGCTACTGTCATCGCTATCGCTTCCGCCAGAATCGGCCGAAGCGAGATGAATGATCAGTAGTCCGCCGTCATCGTCGCTGGTGGTTTGACGGGTGTCTGAACGCTTGACTCGGACATTTCCAAGGTAGTCAGGGCAGAAGCCTTCTGCTCCATATTCATCATGAAGCATCTTGGTTTGGCCGGTGGCGTAGAGGTGGTCTTCGCGAGTACGACGCCCGGCTGGATGATGGTCGATGAACTCACCGACAACTCGTTCACAAAACCCACGATAGTCTGCTGAGTCGAGCAGGTGACCGTGCCAGATTTTGTCTGCGAGGTGGGTGGGAACAACCGAGAAGGTGCCGAACAATCGACGCTTCCAGTACGCGAGGTACATGAAGTGTTGGTATTCCGCAATCGCTTGCGACTCGTCTTGAAGTTCGAGGCCAAAATATTTCTTGGCATGAGCAACGGCAATCTCGAGATTGTGACTCTCGATTTTGTTGCGGGCGGACTTGCGACGGGATAGTGTCAGCATAAAAACTCTTATTGCTGGACAGAACAATCTTTAATATTATGCACTAAAAATTCAATATGTCAATAAAACAATGCTTGTCTCTATAAAACAGGCTAGAAGGTTTGGGCTCTTTAAGGGAGGGCTTGGTGGACGCAGAAAACCCACCAAGCGGAGGGAATTGAGTTCCAAGGGCCGCCCTCGGGCGAGGCAAACTTTTGCTATACTTACAGCATGAAAACAATCTATTTAATTCTTGCGGGTGTCGTTTTATTGCTCCTAGGTTTCTTTCTTTTTAATAGCTACATCTACAATGAAAAGCAAGCGGATGAAAATCAGCCTGTCTCAGTGACTGACTATAAAAATGCCACTTACATCATTGATGGACAACCAATTACTTTGGTGGATGGCTACGCTCAGGTTCCGAGTGCTCCTGGGTCTGAGTCACAATCGACTACGCGATTTTTTGGGAATGAGTTAGTTACAGATTTAGATGCTGATGGAGTAGATGATGTGGCATTCATTCTGACACAAGAAACTGGTGGCTCAGGAGTGTTTTACTACGCCGTAGGGGCAGTTATGACTGAAGTGGGGTATGTGGGCACCGATGGCTATTTGCTGGGTGACAGGATTGCTCCGCAAACAACCAATGAAAGTCAGAACCCTCGGCAGAAAAATGTTGTTGTTTTTAATTATGCTGATAGGGAAGTTGGCGAGCCGATGACAACTCAGCCGTCTGTCGGAAAAAGTGTGTACCTAAAGCTTGTTCCTGAGTATATGCAGTGGGCGATTGTTGAACCTGATTTTGAAGGAGAGTCTCGCTAGAAGGGCAATGTAAACTTTTGGTATACTTTTAGTATGAAAATGTCTGAGTATCAAATCAGTAACGATTTAGGTGTAGTTGACGAGGTTCTTCAATTGCATAACAAGGTATTTGATGAGGGCAAAGAGACTGTATTTAATAGCAAAGAAGAGTGGTTGCGAAGAATCACAGCTGGCGGATACTTTGTGTTTTGCAGGAAGGAATCAAAAGTGGTCGGGTATGCAGTGTGTGATATTGTCGAGAACGGTGATTTTAAGATTTGGCTCGTCGGTGTCGACCCGGATTTTCGTAAACAAGGGATATGGACTATGTTGTATGAGGACGTGAAGCAACATGCTCAAAGTGAAGGCAGGTCGCATGTGTTGCTCAATACTTTTCCCTCAAAGTTTCCGGCAATGTATTCATTTCTGCAAAGTCAGAACGCTGAAATATATATGAAAGAAGTGGTGGATGGTGCCGAAAAATTCTACGCCAAGATTCCAATTTAGTTTTTATAAATTCTGCACATTATCCTGCATTATAAAAAACTGGCCAGAGAAAAACTCTGACCAGTGGGACTCATTACGATTGTGTGTGGGTGTTGCTTAACTGCGCCACACATCTTCGATGATGTGACGGCAGTGGGGGCAGGTTCCGCGACATTCACAGCGCTGTTTCTTGGAAACAAACAACTGCATGTCGTGATAGGTCATCGGCTCGGCTTCTCGAGTGGGGAATCGAAAAGTCAAAATGTTGGTCACTGCTCGTCGTATTGCGTGTTCTGCCATACGCCATTTGCCCTCGTTTTGTTTGTCAGGAACACTGTCAAACAAGAAACCATTGTTTTCAATCGAAGAGGGGGGCTCTGCGTTTGTAAGAACGTTCATTTATTTTTCTCCTGTATAAACGACCTGACACAATACGTGTATTTACTCTGCCAGTCAATTTGTGTAGTTGTGGATAACAGAAAACCCACCATGCGGAGGGAATTCCGTGGTGGGTGTGCGGCTTAGATTTGTGAGCAATACTCCTCTCCGTACTTGTGCTCAATGAGACAATGTGTTCCGAGAAAGTCGGCCAATGTGCGTCCATCAGTGGACATAGCAATTTCAGACAATGCAATTTTCATTTGCAGTGTCAGGAGGGCATTTTTCTTTGCCAGTTTAATCAGTGTACTGGACAACATGCCGAAATCCATCGGCAGACCAAAAATGCCTAGCTCAACAGGTTTTTTACGAGCCTGGTTTTCTACTGTGGCCATCTGGTTGATTGCGGCAGTTTCTAGCACACGGCGCAATTCCAGTGCCAGTAGAGATTCTTCAACGCTTTGTGGCGCTTCAAAAATATCATCCGCTCCTTCGTCCCACATGTAGTGACCGCCAGAAATATTTGGCGTCACTGCACGTATGAGAGTGTCAGTTTGATTTCTTTCCAGTGCTTCTTGGGCAGTCTCAATGATACAGGCGTAATAGTCGGCACGATTTTTAAAGGGTCTCATGTGTTCCTCCAGAGCTGTTGCTGGAATAATTTAAATCACATTAATCACACTTTGTCTATGTTTTAGATTACTTCAACCTCTTATCTACTTGCCATTTTTGTAGCAATAATGCATCTTACTAAAAGACAAGAGAAAGGGTAAGACATGAGGCTTTTGCTCATAAAAAACGCGTTAAATGTTCTGCGTAGACCACTTTTTCGCCGAACAGCGCTCGTGCTGGCTGGTCTTGGTGCCTACTATGCCTTTGAAGCATCAAAGAGCTATCCAACGTGGTATCCAGGAAACTGGTGGAGGCAGGTTGCGTACGGTCAGTACTATTGTCCAGGCACATCCACAGTGCCATCGGTCGACAGTGGTGTGCTCTCGGGGTCAATGTCTGGCCTGATGATGCGAGTGTTGCGTGACCCGCGTATATCAGAGATTACTTTGAGTTCGCCGGGTGGGAATGTGACGGCGATTGATGAGCTTCCTGGCCTGGTGAAAAATGTGCGAGTAACCGCACCAATGTGTAACAGTGCCTGTGCATGGATGGCGGCCATACATGATAATGTCTGTGTCGATGACAGCTTGCCGTCCTTAGGATTTCACACGGCGATACAGGGTAACTGGTGTAATGCTGACGGTTCAAAAGTGGTGGTCGAAAAAACTACTCGAGAATTGCTGGCGAGGGTGCCGCAGTCTTTGCAAGTGAGACTCGCAGACTTGCTTCCTGCTGGTGAGACTCCAAAAGATACCATCGTGTATGTACCGACTGATGAGTTCTTATCAATGTTTCCTGATAAGGCTTGTGACAGAGCGTTGCCGTAACGGCAGCGCTCTTCTTTTACCTCATTTATTCCACGACTGCGTCGCTAAAAAAGTAGGAGGAAAATGAACTTATGTTCACGGAAGAAGAAAGTTGGAAGGTGAGGGATGTGACGAGTGCGAGTAACACTGTAGCGCCAAGGGCGGTACCGAGTCCTCTGGTGATACCAAGGAAAAATACTCGCCTAGGTGAATTTTGGCGCCTGAGAGATTCATCGATGGACGAGAGTATGTCGTACACTTTGTCTTCTTTATTTTTTGACATGCCTTCATTATAGTATATGTACAAGGATTTTTAACCCAATATACAAAAACAGCCGGTAGTTTCAACTACCGGCTGTTTTGTGCATTTAACCTTTACTGGCCTTGAAGCAGTCGAGACACTTTAGGTTGCTGGTATCGCGCGGCTGAAACGGGAGAGAAGTAATCGCTCCACCACAACCAGCACATTTCCAATCCCCAGCAAATTTTGGTTTTTCGCCAGGTGCAACCGGTACAGCACCCATGCCAAAATCATCTGCTGGCATTGGCTCGCCTGCGAGTTGTGCTTCGTCAAAATCAGGCACATCATCATGTGGCATCGGCTCGCTCGCAGTTTGCATTTCTGGAACTGGCTGAGTTGATTTTTGTGCGTCTTTTCCTTTTGCGTAGCATACTCGACAAGTTAAGCCTGCTTCGCTTCGTGGCTGAAACGGTAGTTCAGTAATTGCTCCGCCACAGGTGCTACATTTCCAGTTTCCTTGATGCATATTGATGTTCAAAATTATGTATTGAAGTACAGTATACATCATCATGTTTTTGAGCCAAAGAATAGGTTTGGTATCTATTTCAAGCCAAACAGCGTATACTGCCCGCACCCATTAGTAGCTAATATATATACCTATGGTAGAAGAACATACAGAAGAAACAGTAGCTACACCAGCAGTTACAGACGCAGCTGAAGAAGTTGCAGTCGAAGAAACTCCAGAAGCAACAGACGACGCAGCCGTCGAAGAAACAAAAGAAGAAACTCCAGCAGCAGCTGCTTAAGTAAAAAAACATCCTTCGGGATGTTTTTTGCTATACTCTGACCATGAAAAAACCGCCGGTGCAAAAATTACCGTATGTCAGCTTTGCTGGGAAAGGAATTGATGTCGCGAGTAAGCGAGCGGATGATTTGGATAAACTATGCCTCTCTTTCATATCTGAAAGAGAGAATGTCCGTGCGCTCGATATTGGCTGTGGTGCGGGTGGGCAGTCTGCTCGAATGGCTCTGGCGGGAGCACAGGTGCAAGCGATTGATGAGTATGATTTTTCTGATTCATTTGCTCAGTTGCGTACCCAGTATGATCTTGCGGATACGCAGCTCCATTTTATACAGAGCGACATTGAGTCCTGTGTTCGGTCGGCAGGAGCGATGTCTTTTGATATTGCTGTTTTTCAGCGAACAATTCATTATTTTTCTCATGCTGTGGCGAAGCAGATTCTGCAGAATCTGCATGCGATAACGAATGACAAGTTGTTCATTTCGGTAACTGGTATTCAGTCTGCTGTAGGGGAGGAGTATCTGGGGCATGATGTCCCGATTACAGAGCGATTTTTTGCACTGACTGAAGCAACGGCCGACACTTTTTCCATTCATCAGCCAGTGTGTTTGTATACAGAGGTAGAGTTCCGAACTCTGCTTGAAGAGACTGGGTGGAACGTAGAGAGGCTCTGGGTTTCAGCCTTTGGGAATATAAAAGCAGTGTGTAGCTAGTAGTTATACATTCTGTTGCTATACTTTAATAGGCTTACTAGGCTAATTATATTTTCATGAAAAAATACATAGTTGAGATGTTAGGGACAGGAGCGCTTACGTTAGCAGTGGGATTGTCTATTGCTGGTGCGTTTCCGGTTTCTACTCCAGTGCTGGCGGCGCTCACACTGGGTTTATTTGTCTATTCTGTAGGGCATATTTCTGGCACGCATATTAATCCAGCGGTTACTGTTGGTTTGTGGTCAATTGGAAAGATTGCACCAAAGGAAGCTGCTTTTTATGTTGGAGCCCAAGCGCTAGGGGCGTTCATTGTCTTGTTATTCTTTATGGTGTTTGCACCAGTTTCCACAATGACCGTGGATAGTAATGTAATGGTGGGGGTTGCTGAATTACTTGGAGCATTCTTTTTTACGTTTGGGATTGCTTCAGCAGTGTACGGTAAGGTCTCTAGTCACATGTCTGGTCTAGTGATTGGTGGTTCATTGCTACTAGGAATTTCGATTGCTGTTGGTTTGGGTTCAAATGGGGTGTTGAATCCAGCCGTGGCGCTTGGTATTGGCTCTTTTGGCATCATGTATGTGCTTGGTCCAGTAGTAGGTGCAGTGTTGGGAATGCAGGCATACAAGTATCTGCAGGACTAGTATTTACCAATTGACGTCTGTTGCTAGGCCACGTAGGCTAGAAGCACGATATGGTGAATGTACCGAATAAAGAAAATGCTCCCAGCTACGATGTGGTGGTGATTGGTGGCGGGCCAGCTGGTATGATGGCTGCTGCAACTGCAGCAAAACACGGCGGAGTTGTTTTGTTGCTGGAAAAAAACCGGAATCTTGGCAAGAAGCTACTTATCACCGGTGGCGGGCGCTGTAATGTCACCAATAATAAGCCAGTAGTGCGTGACATGCTCAGTCAGTACAAAGCCGAAGGAAAATATCTGTTTTCTACGTTTATGCAACACGGTGTTGCAGAGACGGTTGATTGGTTTGCACAAAGAAACGTGCGGTTTACAGAAGAGAACGAAGGTCGACTGTTTCCAGAAACGCAGAGTGCTCAGACAATTCGCGATACGCTCGCCGATGAATTACAGGAACTAGGTGTGGCAGTAAAAAACCATGCGTCAGTGACAGGTATCAAAAAGACCAAAGACTTTTTTAATGTCAGCCTCCAGTCAGGGGAATTGGTATCCGCGCGAAAATGCATTATTGCTACTGGTGGAACTGCTCGGCCGGAAACTGGCTCAACGGGAGAAGGGTTTGTGTGGCTGAAGTCTCTTGGTCATACCGTGTTGGAAAACAGCTTTGCGTTAGTACCGGTTACATTAAAAACGACTTGGACGAAAAAACTCAGTGGTATCACTATTCAAAATTGTAAAATTACCCTAGTAAGTGAAGATAAGAAACATAGTTTTGCCAAAGGGAAGGTGTTGTTTACTCATGTTGGGCTAACCGGTCCAACGATTCTGAACATGAGTAAAAGTATTGGTGAATTACTCTCGTATGGTCCGGTCACCTTGCTGATTGATTTATTTCCTGGTGTTGATTCGGCAGAGATGCACGCACGTTTTACAAAATTATTTTCGGACAATGCTAATAAAAAAGTCAGAAACGCTTTGTCTGAGTTGGTGCCGACCGCGCTCGCAAAAGAGCTCTTGGAGCAGTGTGGTATAGAGGGGGAGATTCAGTGCAATAGTATTACGAAGGTCCAACGGAATGCCTTGATTGCGTACGTAAAAGCGATTCCACTTGAAGTAAGCGGTTTGCTTGGAAAAGACAAAGCGGTGGCTTCGGCTGGTGGGGTTGCACTTGATGAAGTAGATTTTAAAACTATGGAATCAAAGGTTGTGCCAGGATTGTATCTGGTCGGTGATGTTTTGAATATAAATCGACCGTCTGGAGGCTACAGCCTCCAGTTGTGTTGGAGTACGGGCTTTGTGGCTGGAAAGTCAGCGACGTTGGATGGGTGCTGAGAATATCAAGTCGGTAACGTATACTAAAAGCATGAAGCATCGAAAGGGTAGAATCGACTCAACGATAGTTACTATCTTAAGTCTTATTGTCTTTTTGCTCGTAGCCATTGGGGTCACTCTTTATTTTCAAGTTCAAACTGTCTACGAAATTCCGGCCTCTCCACCGACTGCCGACGATTACTTGCCTGAAAAACAAACAAACCAACCGTCAAGCGAAGCAGAGGTTGTAGATATTGATATTGAGCCGTATGTGGATACTTCTCTCCCGAGATATGTCGAAGTAGTGGACAGCTGTGGGCCACACTTTGAGGGTGAATGTTTGCGGGTGCGTTCTGGGCCGGGATTGGACTATCCTGTAGTTTCTCAGCTCCGAACCGGGATAGTGTTGAAAGTTGCTACGACTGTGGAGCAGGATGGATTACAGTGGTACAAAATCACTTTTGACGAATGGTTGCGGTATCCGGAGCGATATTCTGGTTCATGGTATGTAGCGGCTGACTATGTGAAGGTGCTGTACGACGAAGGTACCAAGACCGTATGGGATGAAGAGAGTGCTGCTGCAACCCAGAAAAAAATTATTGTTGAGCGTTCAACCCAGATGCTCTATGCCTATGACGGAGAAGAGTTGTTTATGGAGCAGAGTATTTCTACTGGTATTGAATTAACTCCAACACCACGCGGAATATTTACCATCTTCAAGAAAACCCCGAGTCGATACATGCAAGGGCCGCTGGATTATCTTGCCATGAGTAAATACTACGACTTACCTGGAGTGCCGTGGAATTTGTACTTCACCGAACAAGGGGCCGTTATTCACGGAGCGTATTGGCACAATAGTTTTGGTAAGAAGTATTCTAGTGGGTGTGTAAACGTTCATCCTCTGGAGGCTCGCAAGCTCTACGAGTGGGCAGATTTAGGTACGACGGTGATTGTGCGAGACTAGTTCCTAAAACGAGCAAAATAAGCCTGAAAGTGCTACACTTTTCAAACTTTATGATTCAAGAACTTAAGACTCAGATTCAAATTACCATTGGTGATTTTTTGTCCGACAGAGGTGTTGATGCACCAGTCGTGCTCCTTGAGCGCACGAGTGACTTCCAGTTTGGTGAATACACGACAAATATTGCCATGCGCTACGCCAAAGAGTTACAGTCTGCTCCAATGCACATTGCGCAAGCGGTGACTGAGCACTTGATGGCAGCAGATATAGCTGGACTGGAGCGAGTCGAGTGTGTCGCTCCTGGTTTTGTGAATCTATTCTTTGCACCCACTGCGTTGCTAAAGCATATAGAAGTCATTCTGTTAGAAAAAGCAGCTTTTGGTAGCATTTCACTGTTGCAAGACGAAAAGTGGGTCATAGAACACACGTCTCCAAACCCAAATAAAGCTATGCACCTAGGGCACCTACGGAATAACTTGGTAGGAATGGGTCTGGTGCGACTTCTACAAAACGCTGGAGCGCAGGTGGTGTCTGACTGTGTGTACAACGACAGAGGAATTGCGATTGCGAAAGTGATGTACGGTTTTTTGGCGCATATGAGAAAATCAACTGATTCGCCAGTAGATATTTCTCGCTTTATAACGCAGCCACAGGAGTGGTGAACACGCGAAGAATGACAGAGGAAA
>CAYGOP010000043.1:0-10108 GCA_964351645.1 uncultured Candidatus Saccharibacteria bacterium
TTCTGAATTTGAAAACCTTCGACTTTATATCCAAAAATTGAATGCACACATCGGTTTGTCCGCTGAAAATATTCGGGAATACGAAGTCCCAGAAAATGACCTCGCTCATTACAGTAAGCGAACGATAGACTTTGAATACAACTATCCTGGCAAAGGCTTTGATGAGCTCGCTGGGTTTGCCTATCGAACTGACCATGACTTGCAGAATCATATGAGGGAGAGTGGAAAATCAATGGAATACATTGAGCCAGATGGAGCTCGATTTGTACCACACGTGCTCGAACCATCGTTTGGAGTCGGGCGAGCAATCACAGCGGTGCTGTGTGAAGCCTACACGGAAGATGAAATGAATGGGGAAGTGCGTTCGTATCTAAAGCTCCCAAAGCACTTAGCTCCATACCGAGTTGCAGTGTCACCACTCTTGAAAAATAAACCTGAGTTGGTTGAAAAAGCGCGCGAGGTATTTAAAATGCTTAAGGCAGAATTTGGAAATGTCGCCTGGGACGATAATGGAAACGTTGGAAAACGGTACCGTCGCCAAGACGAAATCGGCACTCCGGCTTGTGTGGTTATCGATTTTGAAACCCTCGGCCAAGAAGCTCCAGAATTGCTTGATACAGTTACGGTCCGAAATCGAGACACTGGAATGCAAGAGAGAATTGCAATTGCTGATCTAATCACATCTTTGCGCTAGCGTTTGGTATACGTATCTATGAAGTCTTGGCTCCAAAAAGCTTTAATTAGAAATCGCTCCAAGACTTTTTTGAAAGTAAACGTGTTACTTGTGGCGGTAACTATTATTTCGATTGCCTCAATTTCTTTAGAGACAGTGTTGGAGTTACAGGTATATCAAGAAATATTTAATTGGATTGAGTATGCCGCGGTGTTTATTTTTACAGTGGAGTTTTTCGCTCGACTGTACGCAAAAGAAAATAGAAAAGAGTATCTCTTTAGCTTTTATGCGCTGATAGACGTGGTTTCTATCGTTCCGACCTACCTCGGGGTATTTAATTTGTCGTTTTTAAAGGCAGCGCGGATTGTGCGGTTGCTTCAATTTTTACGTATGTCCCGGGTGGCAAAGTTGTCACGTTTAAATAAATACAGCAATCACAATAGTCTCAAAGCAAGACAGGTCCAGATGATTTCAGTGCAAATTTACGGGATTGTATTGACGTTGGCGGTTTTGATTTTTGGAGTACTTTTTTATGTAGTGGAAAACGAAAACCCATTCTTTAAAGATATACCCTCAGCAGTCTTGTGGGCAGCAATCACGATTCTTGGAGGTGGTGTAGATGCCCACTCATTTTCTATTCCAGCCAGAATATTAGTTGTTTGTTTGCAATTTTCCAGTATACTTTTTTTTGGGTTGTTGATTTCAATAGTGTGGATATTCTTAGAAAGACTCTTACTGGGCTCTTCCAGCTTAAATAGATAAAAAGGGAGGTTACCAATTCCTTTTTTAGCATGCTGTGCTACAGTAATTTGACTATGAATGAGAAAAAACCCCGCTATATCACAACCACTTTACCGTACGTAAACGCCTCACCGCATATTGGCTTTGGTCTGGAAATGGTGCAGGCAGATACCTTGGCTCGCTACTGGCGACTGAGTGGTGAAGAAGTGTTCTTCACTACCGGTACTGATGAGCATGGGCAAAAAATTGCCCAAAAAGCAGACGAGAATAAAGAAGATAGACAAGCATATGTTGATAGGTACGCCTTGGAGTTTACGCATTTAAAAGAAGCTCTAAATCTATCGTACGATAATTTTATTCGCACCACCGATGAAAGTCATAAGCGAGCCGCCCAAGAAATCTGGAAACGCTGCGAGGCAGCAGGGGATATCTACAAGAAAAAATACACTGGCCTCTACTGTGTGGGGTGTGAGGTGTATTATAAAGAATCAGAATTGGATGAAAATAAATGTTGTTTGATTCACAAAAAACCTGCAGAAGAAATTGAAGAAGAGAACTATTTTTTCAATCTCTCAAACCACCAGGCGTATCTTGAAACGTACCTGAGTAATCAAGAAGTGATTATGCCTGAATGGCGTCGGCAAGAAGCTATCAATTTCGTGACTGGGGGACTAGAAGATTTTTCCATTTCTCGACAGAAAAGTCGTATGGACTGGGGTATTCCTGTGCCAGGTGACGAAGACCAGGTGATGTATGTGTGGTTTGACGCTTTAACAAACTATATCTCTACTTTGGGTTGGCCAGCAGACGCAGAAGGGAATTTTCAAAAATATTGGGAAGATGGACAGACACTTCAGTTGGCCGGGAAAGACCAGGTGCGTTTTCAGTCTATTATGTGGCAGGCAATGCTGAAAAGCGCAGGAGTAAAAGCGACTGACACAGTGTTTTATCACGGCTTCATTAATTCTGGTGGCCAGAAGATGAGTAAAAGTATTGGGAATGTTATTTCTCCGTATGAACTGGTAGAAAAGTATGGCACGGATGCTACTCGGTACATTTTGCTGCGCCACGTGCATCCAGTAGATGACTCGGATTTAACCTGGGAAAAAATGGATGAGTACTACACAGCGAACTTGGTAAATGGTCTAGGGAATCTCACTGCCCGAATTATGAAGATGGCGGAAACTCATCTTTCTGAACCGGTTGTGTTTAATGCTATGCCTCCAATCACGATGCCTGCTATGTCACAGCTTGATTTTCAGTCAGCGATGGACACTCTCTGGGGAGCAGTACAAAAGCAGGATGAAAAAATTGCCGAAACTGAACCGTTCAAACTTGTAAAACAAGATAAGGCTGCTGCGGTCCAGATTATCAGTTCACTGGTAACAGAATTGTATGCAATTGGATGGTACTTACGGCCTTTCATGCCTGAAACCGCGGCCGCAATTATGGAGGCGGTAAAAGCAAACAAAAAACCCGAAAACCTATTTGCTCGACTAGAATCATAGTATGAAAAGCGTTGCTGAAATCCTTGATAGAAATCATCGGGTAGAGGCTGACAAAGCTTGGGAAACGAGCAAAACTCGCCGGGGCTTGATTGCCTCCGCTACATATATAATCGCTGTATTTTTTATGTGGCGCATCGGAGTACCTGAGCCGTTCTTGAATGCGTTGGTGCCAACCGGAGGCTATGTGCTCTCAACGTTGTCATTAACATGGGTGAAAAAATGGTGGATAAATACACAAAGTAAAGATGACTAATTTTAAATACATCGATACACACGCGCACTTAAATCTTGGGGTTTTTGCTGACGACTACGTTGCGGTGGCTGAAAAATGCGCGCAGGAAGAAGTAGCGGTGATAAGTATTGGGACTCAATTATCGACCAGCAAAAAAGCAGTTGATCTGGCAGATAGGTTTGATAATCACTATGCCATTATTGGTGTTCATCCCATCCAGACTGTTCCGGGTGCTCATGATGAAGACGAGATAGGTCCAGGGGGTACGCCATTTATTTCAAAAGGGAATGAGTTTGAGGTTGAAGCTTTTTCGTCTCTGGTAGAAAATAAGAAAGTGGTAGGGGTAGGAGAGTGTGGTTTTGATTATTTTCATACTCAGCCTGACTCGTATGAAATTCAAGAAAAAGCGTTTATTGCTCAGATACATTTTGCCAATATGTACCAACTGCCACTGATGATTCACACCCGTGGGCCAAAACCTGGTGAGCAGAGCCCAACCGGCAGAAGTGTGTATCAGGATGTGTATGAGGTGCTGAAGCAATATGCAAAGGTGCCGTTTAATGTGCACTTCTACGCTGGGACGATAGTCGAAGCCGAGAAGTTTTTTGAGCTAGGCGGGACTATTTCGTTTACGGGAGTAATTACGTTTGCGAAAGAGTACGAAGCGGTGATTGCACACACACCGCTTGAGCGTATGCACGGAGAAACGGACTGTCCGTTTGTAGCACCAAAGCCCTATCGAGGAAAACGGTGTGAGCCCTGGATGGTGAAAGAAGTATATAAAAAAATCGCTGAAATAAAGAAGTCGGATGAGGAAGTTGTTAGGGAGCAACTCCTACGTAATGCTCGCACGCTCTACCGGCTCTCAGCCGAGTGAACTCATCAGTGAGTCAGATATTTCAGACTAGGCACCAATCAGATACACCTTGATGGGGTATACTTTATCTATATACATTAGAAAATACTCCGTATGGAAATTATTATTATTGTCTTACTCATACTCGCGTTTCCGATTTGGGTCATCACGAGAATACACAGCTTATCAAATGAAATCGCTGAGCTACGCAATATGGTGCAGACTCAAGAGACCGGTGTTTCCTCGGTCCCGGTTGCAGCAGAGAAAGCGCCTATTCCTTTGTACGGACAAGAATTCGCGGCTCGAGTTGAGGCGCAAAATCACTCACCGTTTACTCCGCAGGTAGCCCAGATTCCGGCGTATTCTGAGTCAGAACCAAGTGCGGTGATGAATTGGTTGACTGAAGATGTGTTTATGAAGTTAGGTGCGCTGATGCTATTGATTGCGTTTGGTTGGTTTGTCAGTTACGCCTTTATGAACAACTGGATTGGTCCAGTTGGTAGAATCTCTCTAGGTCTTCTGGCTGGAGTTGCGATTATGGGTCTGGGTACGTGGCGGATACAAAACTTCCGACACCAAGGTGCCGTTTTTCTCGTGCTAGGCTCAGGTGTCGTGCTGCTTACAATGTTTGCCGCTCGTGAATTATATGATTTCTTAACACCAGGCATTTCATTGTTGATTATGTTCATGTCAGTTGCCTACGTGGCATTCGTGAGTGTGCTGTATCAATCAGAAAAACTGTCTCTCGCTGGTCTCTTGATGGCAGCTGGAGCACCGCTTTTAACAAGTGCGCCTGAACCAAGTGTCGTGGGGCTCATGACGTACCTACTGGTAGTAGTTTTGGGTGCTATTTGGGTGGTTCGTTTAACGGGCTCACATCTGCTTACTCTCGCCTCAATCGTTATTATGCTTTTGTATAGTCTGCCGTTTGTGACCGATTCTCTGTCAGCTGCAGATGAAACGATGGCTTTGTTTTTCTCTTTCATTTTTGCAACCGTCTTTTTTGTTACGAACACAATCAGTATTATTAAGGTCCAGACCGACGGTGGGAGAAAGGTGCAGATATACTCAGCGCTACTCACTGGCGTGTATCTAATGATGTGGATAGGGGCGGTTATTTCGCCAAATATGCAGAGTTTAGCGTATGTATTCTGGATGTTAGTGTTTTCAGTTGGTTCATTTCTGGTCTATACCCAAACAATTAATCGGTTATCTTTCTTTATTTACGGAGCGGTCACGATTGGCTTGTTATTTGCTGCTACTGCAGCGGAACTGTCTGGTCCGTTGCTTACATTAGCGTACACAGCTGAAGTAACTGCAATTATTTTGTTCGCTCGACAACTGCTTGCAAAAAATGTGTCAGAGAAACTGGTATGGCTACTGGTTTTACCAGTAGTGCTGTCTCTTGAGAGTTTTGCTTCTAGTTCGTGGAATTCAGGAATCATTCACAGTGATTTCGTCACCTTGGTAGTAGTAGGTGGGGCCCTTGGTTTGGTCGGATATGTGTACCTTTTGACTCGTGAGTCAGAAGAAGTAAAAAATAAGTTTGCCGAGATTTTACTCGGCACAGCCTTCGTATATTTCTTAGCTCTTATTTGGTTAATTCTCCACGCGGTGCTCTCTGACGATGTTGCGACAACCTTATCACTTATCACCTACACTATTCTTGGTCTTGGATTCTTTATTACTGGCCAAGTACAAAATCACCGATTGTGGCAAGTGTGGGGAGGTGTCCTATTGGCAGGGGTGGTGATACGACTGCTTTTGATTGATGTTTGGCAAATGGATTTAGTAGGAAGAATCATCACCTTCTTTATTGTGGGTGTGCTGTTAGTTTCAACGGCGTTTATTGGCAAAGTGAAAAAGCAAAATCATAATATTCAACAATAGTATGTTTCAGAAAAGTATCACAACATTCAGTTTTTTCCTCCTTCTCACTCCGGTCTTTTTGTATGCCCAAGAGACACCAAATGATAAAACTCAGTTCCAAGAACTATTCACAGTTCCAGAGCAAGATATAGAGGTGCCGACAGTAATCGAAGTCCCTTTACCAGATATGAGCGGGAAGAAAGCCCAGTTTTTGGTCACTGAAGAGTCTACGGAAACCAGTGTCGCTTCTTTGTATCAACAGTCATTTGAGGTCGAGCCAGTAGCGATAACCATTAAAGTGAATGGCATCGAAAGAGAGTCTTTAGTCGACGCAAAGCAAGATTCAAACGAAACCTTTCCGCTTCCTGAATCAGGGAGTGGTTTAGTCGAATTTTATATTGAGGGTACAGAAGAGTTTACCGCGTCTTCCTTTTGGGTTGATTTAGCAAGGAATGTGTCTTTGCCTGTCTTTATTGAAGTGAAAGCCACAGTAGATGGTGAGGAAGTGATTGTGCTGTCGAAGACGAGGCCGAACAGTATGAACGTGCGTTTCCCACAGACAACCGCGTCAAATTGGTATATCGCCATGGAATATATTCAGCCACTGCGAATCAATGAACTGCGTTTTGTGCAAGATGATGTAGAAGCGTCAGTGCAAAATACCTTGCGCTTCTTAGCTCAACCGCAAACAGCGTACGAAGTATATTTTAATCCTGAACGCTTTGTCTCATTACAAACTCCAGAAGGAGGGAATTTGGTGACAGATACAGACGTGCTTGAGGTGGAAGATGATATTCTGATTTTGGAAAATGAAGATTTCACATACGCTGACTCAGATAAAGATTCCGTGCCGGACCAGATTGATAATTGTGTCGATATTGAAAATATTGATCAAACTGACATTAATCAAAACGGCCGTGGTGATGTATGTGATGACTTTGACAAAGATGGAGTCATGAATGTGCAAGATAATTGTGTAAATAATCCTAATCGTAATCAAGCCGATGAAGACGGCGATGGTGTGGGTGATGTGTGTGACGAGGAAGAAAGCCGAGTAACAGAAAAGCATGAGTGGATTCCGTGGGCTGCTATGGCTGGGGCAATTTCTGTGTTTGTTCTTTTGTTCTGGGTGATGATGCGCCGAATGAGGGGAGAGGCGATTGAAATCGAAGAAAAAGAAGCCATGAAACAACCACGTTCGGACTCAACTGGATTTTAGTGTATCCTGTCCCTATGCTTACTACAGATTGGATGATTACGTATGATGACGCTATTTGTGCTGCCTTTAAAGCCGGGCGAGTAACTGGTGAGGTGACTGGTGCTCCTACTGAGATGGGTGAGTCAGGTTTGGCACATATCTTCTTTTATGATGACACTGTATATAAATTGTATAAAACCCATGCAGACAAGGATCATTTTATAAAAAGTGTCCTGGCACCGACCCAAAAAAGAAAACACTTTGTTGAGCATGATTTTGCGTTGAATCAGCACTTTAGCGGGGAGATATACCGTACGCTGCACTCGGTGTACTTTGACCAAGATGCGGCAATTGTAGTGCCGTATGACGGTAATTCAATGTACGTACTGTCTGAAATGAGTCGACTAGATTTTGATACTAATCTTCACGAACGTCTCTTGCGGGGAGATATTGATGAGGCTGAGCTAGATTTGCTTGGATATGAAACTGCTCGCGCGGTTGATACGTATCCGGTGGACGTGCCGGACACCACAAATTGGTATGATTTGGCCAAAGAAAGAGTTGGCTTCTTGTCGCAGTTTGTAGACTGGTTACCGGAGGAGTTCGGTCAGCCACTGCGTGAGGCTGAAGTCATCCCAGCTCTCTACTCGCACTTGGAAAAACATAAAGACGAATATCAGGCTGTGAAAGGGGAAGCTTTGCGAGTAAATATTGATAATCACGACGAAAATGTCTTCTTTGTTGCAGGTCAGCCACAAGTCATTGATGTACTGCCGCCGATGAGTTGTTGGTGGTACGGGCTCCCTCATGCCAACTTAAGCAACCTGATGGCAAACATTGAGGTGCTCCATTCGCCAGAGGCTGCCCAGAAAGTAAAAGAGGGGTACTGCCGGTACTTTGAAATTGATACTCCGCCAGCTCATTCTTTTGGCTTCACGCACGCGTTTGCGTACCTTATTTCTATTGCACACTTTGGTTCTGTACCTGAAAAAGGAGACGTGACAAGAAAATACATTGAAAAAGTACCAGAGATTCGAGGTTGGTTAATGTAATATAAAAAGTGCCCCGACCAACTTTCGTTGGTCGGGGCGTTCTTATTCGTTTGCAGTGCACACGATGTCCACCAGCATGCCAGCCAGCTCAGCGTCACAAGCCATGATGGCTCCTTGGGGCAGGAGAAAGTCGAGCTTGCCGGCAGGGTCGGTCCCGATTTCGAATTCAACCAAGTCGTTGCCAAACAAATCACAGGCGACCCCACCAGCTTCTGTGACCATGAGGGTCATCGCAGCGGTTTCGACCGCACTGTGTCCGCCATAGAGACTGGCGTGCATCCGACCGGAGGCAATCAGGCCCCCGTTGATAGATGTGTTTCCACTGCCGTGGTGGTGGAGTCTCGGGTGAACCTCAACCTGATTTCGAACCAGTCCCAAATTAAAGGGAACATCACGCCAGGTAATAACTGACACATGAGCTTTTTCCGGGTTCGTCTTGAGAGGACTCAACCGCGTAAACCCATTGGGACTGGTGGGTGTTAAGTACACACCCGCTCCGGTTTGAGCGTGCCAACAGCGACCAGTCATTGGTTCGTGGATGATGGCCGCTACCGGAATCCAACCCTGGTCAGTCTTCCTCATCAGCGTCATTACCACCGATACTTCGGCTTTGCCAGCAATAAAAGTACTGGTGCCGTCAAGCGGGTCGACGTAGATGATGTGGTCATGACCAGACAACTCGCCGTTGCCTTCTTCGCCGAAAAAATCGACGGCAAATGGTTCAGACCACCGCCGCAGATATTCATTGTCTGTCTTGTCGATGGAGGTGACCAAACTGTCGTCATACTTCGTTTCAACCCCAAAACCCTGCAGGGTTTGCTGTTGAATGATGTGTCCGACTTCAGTCACAGCCTTAACCATGTGGTTAATGCTTGGAATCATTGGATGTACCCCTTTCGTGTACGAAATGTAAAGAATCTAGCTGGTGTGACAATACAACAAATATGTGTATTTGTCACTAATCAAACAGCTCGAGTAAGTAAGTATTTATCTCTCGTTGGTCCATGGTGTAGAAGGTTTCGTCACTGCGGTCGAGTTTCTTCGCCAAGGCTGTCCCAACAAAACGCCAATGCCATGGTTCAAAGACGTAAAAAGTGTTTCCCTCAGGGTAGGAGAGGATAAATCCGTACTTATACGCATTATCCAGAAGCCATTGATAGGCTTCAGTTTCAGCAAAGCTATCGAACGTTCCGCCAACACTCGCGACCGTTAAATCAACAGTGGTTCCGAGCTGGTGTTCTGAGTACCCTTGGTCAGCGGAGAAGGTGTTTGCTCCCGTGCCATACACTTGCGTGTGTTTGCCTTTGAGGGCCGTTTGTTCATCAAATGAACGGTAGGCAGATACGACAAGTAAGTCGATGTCGTCTTTTGCCGCATCCTTAATCATATCTTCTAGAAAATCAATGGCTCGGGCATGGAAATACTGGGGGTCTTTTCCGTCTTGGACATATCGGGCATTAATCTCTTTTACTCGGTCAGGCATGTAGTTTTCGTTGAGGAAGTACACTTTTGAGTACTTTGCGAGTAGCTCCTCATCAATCCCTTCTAGTTTTTCCAAGTCACCGAGTGTACCTGCCAAATCCTTTAGTTGGTCTTCAAACTCTTCATTGCGGTTTTTTTCGTCTTTATAATCATCAACCAAGTCTTCCAGGTCATCTTTGAGTTCAGTCAGTTCTGATGATAACTCTTCAATGGTAGAGCTGGCTCTGGCTAGACTGACCGTTTTTTGGTTGGATTCGTTCTGGAAAAAGTTGCGTTCTTGCAAGAGCATTTCGATTTGGCTCGTCTGGTTGCGGTTTTCAATGAAAAAGTACGCAGACGTTATAATGCCAGCTATTGCGATGATTCCAAATAAGTACGCGAGGGTGCCACCAGAAAATTTCATGCCCATATTCTACCATGAGCCAAGTACTTGAAGGGAATCAGTCTTCGTGGTATTGTTCGCCCGTTATTAATTAAGTTCCTGAAAAATGTCAGAA
>CAYGOP010000044.1:0-9229 GCA_964351645.1 uncultured Candidatus Saccharibacteria bacterium
CTGACGACCTGCGGTTTACAAAACCGATGCTCTACCAACTGAGCTAAGGTGGCGTATGTAGGTAATTCCTTACTCTACGAAGATGAATCCTACCAGATATCTTCTAAAATTTCCACTGTTATTAGTGTTTTTCTTCCAGCTTTTTATGTCGTAATTTTTGCTTCTGAGAATCCGTCAGAGCCGTCTCTTCTTTATGCTCTGCCATCTGGTGAAGATGATTCAATTCATTGATTTGTCTCCGCTCGGCTCGCAATTTTTTTGCTCGCATTCGATTACGTTCAAATATTTTTTCGAAGGAAAAATAAAATACTTGGATGGTTTTTAAAATTGCTTTCAGTACAGAGTGGATGCTGTAATACCAATTAAGTTGCACAATATACTTAACAAAATGCCTCCACGACCTCTCTACCCCATGTTCCAGAGTTGCAACTTTTACATCCAACCAGCCTCGCAGACGCGCTGCAAAAAAGCGGCGACCTCGTTTCTGTTCTCGATATATAACAATAAGCACCAGAAGAAATACTCCGATGCTTATTGCACTGAATGTAACGGCTGAACCGATCATTCCACTATTTTACTGACAGTCGGGAGATTTGTGCAATTGACACATTCTCGCCAAACTTTTGTACTGCACCAGTTACCATCTCACCAATTGTTGTGTCTGGATTTTTGATGAAGTCTTGTTCAAACAAAATTTGATCCTTGAAGTAAGAAGAGAGCTTTCCTTCCATAATTTTCTCCTTCATTTCTTCTGGCTTTCCTTCTAGCTCTGGAGCAAACACTTCTTTCGCTTTTTCAATTGCGTCTGCTGGAAGTTCGTCTTTTGTAATATACGTAGGATTTGTTGCAGCAACATGCATCGCGATATCTTTTGCAAGAGTAACGAATTCCTCATTCTTTGACACAAAGTCGGTTTCGCACGCCAATAGGACCATCGCTGCCACTTCATTTGTGTTGTGCACATATGAACCAACTGCACCAGCCCCTAGCTCACGATCAGACTTTTTATCAGCTGCTTCGCTTCGTTTTTTCTTAAGGATAATAATAGCCTTATCCATGTCCCCTTCCGCTTCTTCAAGAGCACGCTTACATTGCATGACTGAAATACCAGTCTTGTCTCGTAATTGCTTCAATTGTGCTGATGTGATTTCCATAGAATATTGAATGTTCAAAAGTGCTAAATAATGTGGTGAATATCACCGAGTACAAACGGAAGGAATTATCCTTCTCGTCGTCGTGGAGCTGAAGTTCGCACTGGTCGTGCTTCAACTGCCTTAGGTACGTAAGCAGACTTTCCCTCTAGGTATGCGTCTACAAGTTCTGCAAGGAGTAATTTTACGCTTGTTTGGAGTGAATCGTTTGCAACAACTGGGTATTTCACCAGTGAAGCATCACAGTCAGAACTCAAGATTGCCATCACAGGAATGTTTCGTTCAGCTGCTTCAGCAACTGCAATTGAGTCGTGTCGTGGGTCAACCACAACCATCAAGTCTGGCAACTTCTGCATTTTAGAAATACCAAAGAAATTGTGTGTCAGCTTATCAGCTTCACGTCCAAGAACCACTCGTTCTTTTTTCTTGTACTTCCGTTCAAGTTCTCCAGATTCTCGCTCTGAAGTAAGTACTTCGAGACGATTAATTCGTTTCTTGATTTCACTAAAGTTTGTCATCATTCCTCCAATCCAACGATTAGATACATATGGTGACTCAGCTCGTTCTGCAGCCGCTTTTACAATCTTGGTCGCTTCATCTTTTGTTCCTACGAACAGCACAGTCTTGCCGTGCAGACCAGCGTCTTTGATTGTTTCTTTTGCAGAATCGAGTAATGCAGTTGTTTTTTCGAGATCAAAAATATCGTTTCCGTCCTTAGTAGTGAACACGAAAGGTGCTACTGAAGGATGACGACGACTCTTCTTGAAACCGAAATGTGAACCAGCTTGAAACAGCCGGTCGATGATTGTTGATTTATCAGTTGACATAATAATTTTATACGTAAAAAGCGCTTCTGCGCTTAAGCCCTGCGATACTACCACAGCTGTGTAGGCTACGCAACAGCTTATGAGGCCGGTTCTTCGGTCGTAAGCTCTTGCGCATCAGTATCAGCAGCAACCGACTGCAGGGTCTCTACAATTGGTGCCAATCCACCCGCCAGCGTCGCTTCAACGGTATGCCATGACTGCTTGATACGATGGTCAGTAATACGATTTTGTGGGAAATTGTACGTACGAATCTTCTCAGACCGATCACCAGTACCAATCTGATTTTTACGCACCGCTGCATGCTTCGCTATCTGCTCTTCTTCGTGAGCCATTTCGAGCTTTGCGGTCAAAGCAGCCATGGCTTTTTCTCGGTTTTTAAGTTGTGAACGCTCACTTTCGCACCGCACATCAATACCAGTTGGTCGGTGAATCAGTCGCACTGCTGTCTCTACTTTGTTTACGTTCTGCCCACCCGCTCCACCTGAACGAGAAAATTCCATATCGATATCAGATGGATTGATTTCAATGGTTGGTTTTTTACGCATCGGCAGAATTGCCACAGAAGCAGTCGAGGTATGAATCCGACCTTGTTTTTCAGTAGCCGGAATACGTTGCACGCGATGCACACCAGTTTCGTACCGCAGCTGGTCATATACTTGCTTACCCAAAATCTCGAATGATGCTTCTTTGTAACCCCCAGCCTCTGTTGCAGACACATTAGAACGAATAGTCTGCCAGTTATTTAATTCTGCGTACTTCAAGTACATAGCAGCTAATTCAGCAGCAAAGAGTGAGGCTTCGTCTCCTCCAGCTCCAGCCCGCACTTCAAGCATCACCCCGTACGGCTTTGCTTCTTCTTCTTTGTTCGACTCAATGATGTTATTCATTTCATCAAACTGTCCCTGAAGCTGTTTGGTGAGTTGCTCAATTTCTTCTTTGGCCAACTCAGCCATTTCCGGATCGGAATCAGCGAGCTCTTGAGCATCGGTCAACTTCACCAACTCACTCTCAAACTGCGACGCGAGAAATTGCGTTTTATGGTTTTCTTTAAACTCCTGTAATTTTTCTTGATCAAATTCCATGTTGTTGTTCTAGTATACACAAAACCGGTCAGATATTACCGTGTGAGACATTTCGGAGGAATCGAAGATTCTGAAAATAGAACTTGATTCGTGTCGAACACGATAATAACTGACCGGTTTGAGTAGCTACGCTTTCTTTTTTCCAGCTTTTGACATTCGTTGCTTGAATCGGTCAACTCGTCCAGCAGTGTCCATAACTTTTTCTTGTCCAGTGTAGAAAGGATGTGACGCACTTGATACATCAACACGCTTCATTGGGTACTCTGTACCGTCTGTCCATTTGTCTGTTTCAGTTGTTTCAACAGTTGAACCAATCAAAACACGCTCATTACTTGAGTTATCGTGGAAGATTACCATTCGGTAGTTTTCTGGGTGAATATCTTTTTTCATATAAATATATTGTTTTCGGCGCTCTCTTACAAACACCTAATAAATAAGGTGCAGGAACTATAGCAGATACAAAGGTTTTGGCAATAGTGAGTGAACACATGCCGGAATGGCATATTGTGAACATCCGCCCAAATCCCCCTTTATCAAAAATGGATTTCTGGACGATTTATCATACCCCAAAAATGTTGCGCTTGAACCTTATTTATAGTTTAGTACCGGTAGTTAGCTATTTTCAACACTCAACTGACCTACAGAAGGAGTCAAAGTTATGTCAGGTATAAAAACAGACGACCTACACCCCAGTGACTTTCCGCGCAAGAAACCACAGCCGGAAATACCGACTTTTTACTGCAGTTTCTGTAGCAAGAGCCAACACGAAGTTCGCAAGATTGTTGCAGGACCAACAGTATTCATTTGTAACGAATGCGTTGAGTTATGCATGGACATTGTAATCGAAGGGACACCGGACGAGAAATTCGAACTTCCAAAATCATACCAAACACTTTTTGGGGTGATGATACCTAAAAGAATATTAGGTGACACAAGCTTTGACATGATTGCCATTATGGCAACTATCCAAGCCCCTCAGACCCAAAGCCCTTCGGACTTTGCACTTGAAGTTGGACACGCTATCATCAAAGCCAGGCGCCAAGAAATCCTTGCTTTTGTGAACAAAAACATCGCGACAATCCAGAGTACTCTCGAAGAGACAAATCTGCGTTTGTGCGCGATACCTAGCTTTGCTGGCGACAAAGAGCCTGAACTTATTTTAAAGGCTTTACACATCGCTCAAGCAAGTGAACAGCTTGATCCTGTCGAACAAAATGGAATCAAGAGGACCATGCGCCAGGTGTCTGAGATAGTGACACTGTACAAAAAAGTCGAAAACCTCCGTCAAACGATGCTCACCCTGAATGAGTATAGGACGTTTGTCTCAGAGCTCGTATAAAACGAAAAACGCCGCATCTCTTAGGATGCGGCGTTCATTATTATAGTGTGAGCACTTTAATTGCCAAGAATCTGGATTTCCTGCGCTAATCGAGATTTACGATTCATTACTTGGTCACCATAAAAGGCGTTCGCTGGATTAGTGGCTCCTCCCCACCCAGCATAGTACCGAAGTGCAGCTAGTCGGTCACTTGAGTAAGTTCCACCAGCCCCGTTGTCACGCAAGAGCAAGGCGGTCGCAATAAAAGCGTCCTGATTTACAAATGGACTGGACGGACCTGTGCCGCCGTTAATTCTACGAATTGCGTCGGATGATTTATCGTAGAAGAAACCACCAACTCCATCACTCTTGATTCCTCCGTAAATCGCCCAGGTTGATGGAATAAACTGCGATGGGCCCATTGCTCCTCCCCACCCAACTCGGCTACCGTTTTGAATAATCGGACACGACACTGTTCGAGTAAATGGATCAAAACCTAACGCTTCAGCAATCGCCAAGAACACTGGTTCATCTCGAGTAGGATGCATGACTGGTCGAGAGCTTCTATTGTCAGTGAACAAACAACTTCCCAAGTTTGAACCAAGGTTTGTCTCTTGCTCCAAAATAGCTAAGATTAAAGCAGTGTCTACACCCGTCACTCCCGACGCGTACTTTGCTAGACGAACCGCCTCAGGAAAAGCAATCCCTCCCCCACCTCCAAGGAGCTCGAACAATGCGCTTTTTAGCTGAGCTGCTGTCTGTCGATTAGAATCAAGCAGTGCCTGATATTGTCTTTCTTCCCCTTTTGTAACTGTTAAGATTTTTTCTTTCTCGGCCTCTTTCACTTCAATCTCTCTTTTCTCCAATTCTTGGATTCGTTTCATCTCAGCTTCAGTCTCTTGCTTTCCTTCAAGTTCATTTTTTTGCTCAACCGTGTCTGTTCTAATTTGATGGAGAATCCCTAAAGATTCATTGAGTGATTCTTTAATCGATTGAAAGGTTGCCACATCAGTGAAAAATTCAGAAAAACTTTGTTTACTCAACATTACCTCAACCAACGAGTGTTCTTCGAGCAAAGCAGACTTTCGAATCAAATCAGCTAGTGAATCTTGCTGACGCTTTTGTTGCTCATTGAGAATTTGTAACACCACCGACTTTTCGTCAATCTGCCCTGACAATTGCTCAATCGCAACCGCCCTAGCCTGAATACCTAGCTGTGCTTTATTAATCTCTCCTTCAATAATAGTAATATCGCGCTCTAGTGATTGTCGCTCAACTCGAGTGTCCTCAAGGAGACGCTCTTGTACCAACATCTCACGCTCAAGGAGCTGAAGCTGGGCTTCAAGCTGCTTTCGGAGCGCAGGGTCTGTCTGCGCAACAACAAACTCTGTTTGAAAAACAGAAGCACACACTAAAATACCGACAATCAACTTTCGTATCATGTCGGTATTATAGCAGAGCTTGTCTAAAAGCAGACTCGACAACTGTTATTCTGAATCCTCCGCTGAAGCTGCTTTTCCTTTTTCTTCAACCTTAATTGAATCCATATCAATCGTTGCGGCTGCTGCATCTGCCTCATCTTCACTTGGACCTGTTCGAGCAGCACTTACTACCGCTACTGGATCTTCCAAATCAGCATTCACCACCACTCCTTCTGGGAGCTTTAGGTCTGAAACATGAATCTTGTCTTCTACATTAACCAATACTGAAATATCAACATCAATATGTGAAGGTAGATTACTTGGCCGACACGTTACTTCAACTTCGTGAAGTACTTTTGTAATTGAGCCAAGTCGACTCTCTTCCACTGGAGCTTCACCAATGAATTCAAGTGGCACATTCGTTGTCATATCTTTCCCTCGCTCAATGGCGTAGAAATCAACGTGAGTGATTCCTTGCTTTACTGGACTGAAATCAATATTTTTAATCAAAACTTCAATTGTTTCTTTGAGGCCAGATAGCTCAATAATAGTTGATTCGCCCGCCTCTTTTCGAACTTTTTCAAATTCTTTTCCTGGTAAAGTAATTGCAATCGGTTCCTGTTTTGGACCGTACACTACCGCTGGCACATCACCATTTTGACGCACCTCGCTTGTTTTTACTGATTCGTCACGTGCTGTGACCGCTAATGAAATAGTCATAATGAGAGTAGACTAGCATAATTTATAGTTAAATCCACTCCCTAAAAGCACTGAGACTACTCCCCATCTCACAAATTCATGAAAAAGTCCGGTGGTATACTCAATAGGTATGTCACAACAATACGATTTTGTTGCCATCGGCGACATTTTAATAGACGCATTTATCCAACTAAATAAAGACCAGGCGGACGTCTCTGTCGATTTAGACACCGGACGAAAAACCCTGATGATGCCTTTTGGAGGTAAGCTGCCGTATGACAACGTTGTTGTGGTGCCCGCAGTAGGAAACTCTCCAAACGCAGCAGTATCAGCCCACCGACTCGGATTAGAGACGGCGCTCGTTACGAACCTGGGACATGATAAGTTTGGGAAAGAATGTCTTGAAGCTCTGCGTGCTGAAGGAATTCATACCGACTTCGTGAAAATTCATGAAGACAAAGGTACCAACTATCACTACGTGCTACGGTACGGACCAGAGCGAACCATTCTTATCAATCATGAACACTACCCATACTCCCTTCCTGATTTCCCGGCAGCACCCAAGTTCTTCTACTTCTCATCTGTCGGAGAACACGGACTTCCCTACCATCACGAAATCGCTGAGTATGTAAAGAATAATGAGACCAAGCTCGCGTTCCAACCAGGAACCTTCCAAATTAAAGTGGGACACGAAGCAATTAAGGATGTGTACGAAAATACGGAAATCTTCTTCTGTAACAAGGAAGAGGCACAAGAGATTCTTGGCTCTACCGAACAACATATCCCCACTCTCATCCGAGGCATTCGAGAACTTGGGCCAACCATTCCAGTAGTAACCGATGGACCAAACGGAGCCTACACCGTCGACGCTGATGACCAGGCCTGGAGAATGCCGATGTACCCAGACCCAGCACCACCAGAAGACCGAACTGGTGCTGGTGATTCATTCTCATCAACCTTTACGGCAGCTATCATTCTTGGGAAAGATCCAGCTGAAGCTCTCTCATGGGGACCAATTAACTCCATGAATGTAGTGCAGCACATTGGGGCGCAAGCCGGACTTCTGCCAATGGCAGAACTCATGAAGTATCTTGACAATCGTCCTGAAGATTATGTAGCAAGTAAGATTGACTAACCGCACAAAAAAACCGCTCCCGAGAGGGAGCGGTTTTTTCTTTTTTTACTCAAGTGATTTTCTCGCCATCGCTACAATCGAATCAATTCCCATGCCGTAGTGTTCGATAAGTTCATCTGGCTCACCCGATTGTCCAAACTCATCTTGAACTCCAATCCGTAGGATTTTCTTTGGAACCGTTCCACTGAGGTGTTCTGTCACTGCTCCACCAAGTCCACCAGCAACCTGATGTTCTTCCACCGTTACCAGCGTACTGTGTGCAGTTGCGAACGACTCCAGCGCCTCAGCATCCAACGGCTTCACGGTTGGCACATGCAATACAGAAGCTCCAATACCATTTTCATTTAGCTCTTTGGCTGCCATCAGCGCGTTAAACAAAAGCGAACCAGTCACTACAATACCAACTGACTGTGCATGAGAATCGTCTTTGGTGTACATAAGTTGTGCTTTCCCAATCTCAAACGGTGAGTCTGGAGTTGTCACAATTGGAGTTGCACTTCTGCCTAATCTGAAATACACCGGCCCTTCATATTTAGCGGCTGCCAGTGTTGCTTTACGAGCCTCGTGCTCATCGGCAGGAGCAATAACAACCATATTTGGAAGGGCTCTCATAATTGCCATATCCTCAATTGCTTGGTGAGTCGCTCCATCTGGACCAACCGACACTCCGGCATGCGCACCAACGATTTTCACATTTGCATCATTGTACGCAATTGTTGTGCGAATCTGCTCCCAGTTTCGCCCAGGAGAAAACATGGCGTATGAAGCAATAAACGGAACTTTCCCCATCGCTGCCATTCCCGAACCAACTGAAGCTAAGTTTTGTTCCGCTACTCCCAGCTGAATAAAACGCTCTGGAAAAGCTTCTGCAAAGAGATGTGTCCGAGTTGACTCTGTCAGGGCACAACAAAGAGCAACTACATTTTTATCCCGCTTCCCTGCTTCGACAAGACCATCACCATACCCGTTCCGAGTTGGAGATTTCTCTACTGAGTCTTTTGAAAGATTTGGTTGTAAGTGTTCTGCAAACATAATTATGAAATATCTTGAGCTTCAATCATCCCGGCTAAGGTGCGTAATTTTTGTAGAGCAACTTCCGCCTGCTTATCTTTTGCAACTCTATCCTCAGGACCCTTTCCTGGAGGATTCCCGTGCCACCTAAAATCGCGCTCAAACACGTCTACTCCTTTTGAAGCAACTGTATGAGCAATAATCATTGATGGTTGACTGTACACCGCTTGCGCTTTTCCGATAGCGTCATTCAGTGCACGCATACTGTGACCATCAACTTCTTGTACATCAAAATTAAAAGACTCAAACTTTTCAGCCAGTGGCTCTAGAGGCATCACATCTTTTGTATAGCCATCAATTTGAATACCGTTTCGGTCTACAATCACGATAAGGTTATTTAATTGCTCCTTACCAGCCAACAGAGCAGCTTCCCAAATCTGTCCTTCGTTTAGCTCTCCATCTCCAGTTAAACAATAAATGAACTTAGAAGAATACGGATTATCTATTCGCTCAGCGAGAGCCATTCCAACCGGTTGAGAGAGGCCGGACGCGAGTGGGCCTGAACTGGTGTCAATTCGTGGGAAA
>CAYGOP010000045.1:0-8874 GCA_964351645.1 uncultured Candidatus Saccharibacteria bacterium
CGAATGCCCTCAGCTAATTTTTGAGATTCGAGTTCTAACTGTGCTTCGGTAACAGAATCTGAGCCTGCTAATCGAAACTCTTCATTACCTATTCCGCCAGCGATTACTAAATTGTCTGTATCTATTGTAAAAGTTGCGTCTCGACTGTCGTCAAGAAATACACATCGTTCAACCTTCTCCCCATCACTCCGCCGAACTGTCTCTGAGCTTAATAACGTGCATTCGGTAAGGAAATTATCAACGGACGTAATAGTGTTGAAGCGAGTGGCATGAGCAAGAGCATCCTGAGTTACATACGCCTCCCCGCTGAGGTCGGACACTTGTAGTGTTGCCATGGTGCCCAGAGGATTGATAGTCTGCTCTGTTCCAGGCAAATTCCTTTGCTCTCTCTCATCTCCTTCCTTTTGTGGACGATTTCGACTGTTTAAGCGAAGTACTGGTTCTTCTGCGGAGGCAAACTGACCACCAATCCTAGCTCGCTGGTCGACAGCAACGGCGGGAGCTGATTGGTTATACATCGCATAGGTAGAAAGAAATGTTGCTCCATGAGGGCCTGTTCCAATAACCAATACAGGCAAACGAGGAGGCTCTTCACCTTCCCAGTTTTCTAGCCATGCGCGCATTTCTACTGAAGAATGCTCAACAGCAGTATCCACTCCAGCATTAAAAGCCCGATATGCAGCTTTTTCTCTATACATAGCACTCCCTAGAGCGGTAAAGTGGCGATGCTTTTCTATCGAAACTTCTCTGGTAGTACCATCAGGACGAGAAATCGTCTCCGTTGCTTCAGCCGAACGCATGTCTCTTGAACGACGAAGCACTTCTGCTCCAGAACTATACGGCAACATATGCGCATGAGCCTGTTGCAATGCAGTTTGAATCTCAGGTGTTTTGAGTCTTCTCGCCTGTGCCTTGAGCATTTGAGTGTGCTCAGGAATATCAGCAAGTTCCTCTGATAAAATAGTAACTCGCTCCGGCGTAGCTGTTTCCTCAATATCATCAAATAGCTCTGCAATATCAAACTCAGCCTGCGCTTCTGCTGAGCGAGAGTTTTCTGCAAAACTTCCAAGATAACCAAAAACATTCTTACGTCCCACCATAAAGTCATACACCCCTTCTTTTTCAGGCTTGATTGTATCGTTAAAAAAAACTAATTTTTCTCCATTAACCAACACTTCTGATTCATAAGTTTGACCCTGAGAAAATTCTTGACCGAGTTTAAAGAATACGTTTTTAAAGACAGTACCACTCTCAATCCCCTCCACATTCTCTAATTGTTCTGGTGTATACAAAGATATGTCAAGCACACCATTTTCTACCTGCACTGGTTCAGATTTTATTGCTTCTTCATCTAACTGACCAGACTCATCCACAACCGATTCGGGACCAATGAGTTCTACAATAATAAAGCCTGTAGATTTGCCTGGGGCAGTATCATTTTTTATTTTTACTGCAAAGAAATTATCCAGACGAAGTCCTTGAGTAGTTAAAAACCGACTATCAATAGAACTCTCATCAACTAAAAAAGCTTTTCGCTCCTGTCCTCCCGAGGACACATACTTTCCGTCTGCCCTGCGTTGCAGCTCCACTCCACGGACTATTTCTCCTTTTTCATAGGTTCGTTTTTCAATAACATTCTCTGGCACCTCTGGTGCTTTTTCATTTTCAGCCTCTTTCCTTAGGCTAGCTAATGCGTCGGCAAAAGGATTTTTTGTTTTTCCCTGCCCGGGCTCACCTTTGATAAGGTCCATACCCTGACGGAATACTTCAGGTGGTGTCTCAGATAAAGCGCATGCGCTATAGGTAGATTCACCGTTAAATTCATTTTCTGCGTCAAAAGACTCTACCGTGACTATCGCATCAGTATTTTCTAATTCGTCAGATTGGGCAGTGACATAAAATTTTTCACCATCTGCAGTCTTTCCGACATACACATTCTCAAATCCTGTTTGACCAGCGATATTTTCTAGGCGCACCAAAACAGTCTCGCCGACTTTGTATTTCTGTTCTGAAGACTCGATTTTTGGTACTCCTTCCATACGTATATTTTAGTATAGCTTTTTTAGGTTGCATTGTATGGATGGATTGGGGGTAGCATACTACTTGACAATTATTTTAATATGTGTATAATGTTAAGCGGATAGTACTTTATAATCATGACTACGGGCTTTCGCAATCCCGGTCAGGACTGTCTGCCATAGACCACGTGTATGCGTGCAGGCACCAGACAAGCTGACTCAACTGTCCCCGAACGATTTAGTTTTTTTAAATAAAAAAACTGAGTGACTTTCGGTCAGATAGAATTGCCAACACAGCCCCTGAGTTTCAACTCGGGGGTTTTTTATATAAACTATTCCTTTGTTAAGATGACCGGACCATCTTCAGTAATCGCAACCGTGTGCTCAAAGTGGGCACTGTATGAATCATCTACAGTGTACACACTATAGCCGTCACCTTCATCATCAAAATATACATCAGGCCCTCCAACATTTACAATTGGCTCAATCGCGTAGACATGCCCAACTTCTATCACTGGACCCGTTCCAGCTTTGCCAAAATTTGGGATGGTTGGTTCCTCATGAATTGAGTACCCTACTCCGTGACCACACAATACTTCAACCACTGACATTCCACGCGACTCAACCAACGTCTGAATTGCGGCACTGATATCACCAATCCGTGCGCCTGGCTGAGCGGCTTTAACACCTAAAGCGAGCGCTTCTTTTGTCACCTCAAGGAGCTTTCGAGACTCATCATCAATCTCGCCTACCCCGACAGTGATTCCAGAATCAACTACCATGCCTTTGTGTTCAATCGACATGTCAATATTCACCACATCACCCTCATGAAGGACCACGTCCTCAGACGGAATACCATGTTGTACGCAATTATTTACCGACACACATACAGCTGCCGGATACGGCACTGGCGCAAAGCTCGGATGATAACCAAGCAAGATAGGGATTACTCCATTTTCTTCTGCCAGCTCCATCGCTTTATCATCTAAATCAAGCGTACTCGATCCAACCTTCGCTTCTTTTGCAATCTCCTTGAGCATGCGCGCCAAAATAGCACCAGCCTCCTTTAAGACTTCAATTTCCGCTGGTGTTTTTTTGGTAATCATTATGAAAGTTTTAGAGCTTCTAATACTTGCGCATGCACCTCATCAATAGATGCCGTTCCATCAATATCATGTACCTGTGTATCGGGACGCACTCGATAATAATCAAGGACTGGGAGTGTATCTTCACGATACCAGCGCAAACGAGTCTCAATTGAATCAGTTGTATCATCATCACGAGCTCGTTCATACATACGCTTTCGTACCACCTCCTCTGGGGTGTCGAGATTAATGACATGCACCTCTTCTCGTTCAAAAAAATCCAACGCATCTTCAAGCACCTCGGCTTGATGTACTGTCCGTGGAAATCCGTCAATCAACAAGTGGCTCTTGTTATCGAGCTGGTCGAGCATTGCTTGCCCCCATAATAAGTGAGTAATGAAGTCTGGCTGTAGTTCACCTGAATCAAGTGTTGAAGCAATTTTCTTGTCAGCATACGTCTCACGCTTGGCAGCCAGCGCTCGAAACCGCCGGCCCGTCTGAATGTCTACCACGCGACGAGCTGGGTCTTTTTCAGCTATCACTTTGTATAAGCGCTCTATCTGGGTTCCTTTTCCACTTCCTTGTGGACCAATAAAAATAATTGTCGTTGGTTGCATGCTATGAATTTAGGTACGTAAATATTTGGTTTTTGACTGCGTCCGGTGACTGAGTACCGTCAATATCAATGAGTGTACCGCGACCCCGGAAGAATTCTATCGACTTGCTGGTATAGGTGTGGTATTCCTCCAAGCGCTTCAGGACTGATTTTTCAGAATCAACGATATCTCGCGCACGTTCTGAACTCCGCTTCTGCACTTCCTCGTCAGATATTTCTAGATTAAATACAACGTACGGGCGCTCAATCCACTCGTGAATCTCGTCGAATAATTCTGCTTCATTGGGCTTCTTTGCTACTGCTTCAAAGACCACTCGCTCATTTTGAAACTGAGAGACTAATGCATGTGTCATCCAATATGAAGCCACCCACTCTGGCATCAGATATCCTCCTTCATACATTTCTTTCATTTTCATTCCAAACGGAGTTGGCAACTGCGCGGTCTCCCTCACTTTATTGCCGTTTGAGTACAGCTGACCACCGAAGTGACTTAGGATAAGGTCCGCTTGAGTACCTTTACCTGAAGCAATTTTACCCATTAATACAATACTTTTATATTTGGTTGAATATTCCATATGTGAGACCGCAGAGTACCAACTTTTTCACTCACGCGCAACACTGTGATATGCTATTGCAACCATGGAACGCAAACATATCATCACCATTTCTGGTAAGCCAGGTAGTGGAAAATCATCCACCGCAGACAAGGTCGCTGAATTACTTGGATACACTCGTCACTCTTCTGGCGATATGGTTCGTCGCTTGCTCGCAAAAAATAAAATGACGCTTGAGGACTACAACAACCAAGCAAAAACCAATCATAATCTTGATGCTCAAATTGATGAGGAGCTTAGAAACTTACGGGAACAGAACGACATCATCGTCGACTCACGGCTCGGGTTCTACTGGATTCCAGAGTCTTTCAAGGTATATTTGGACCTTGATCTCGATGTTGCAACCGCCCGTATTTTCAAAGACGCCGTCACAAATAGCAGTCGCTCATCAGTAGGAACGAGTTCCACCTCACTCAATGAGGTGTCACGCCAAGTGAAGGAGCGAATGCTCAACGAACAAAGTAGATTCCGGAAGCTATATGGTGTTGATCCGTACGCGAAAAATCACTTTGATTTGATTGTTGATACCTCACGCAACGACCCACAGTCAGTTGCCATTGCCGTGTTTGACGCCTACAAAGAGTGGCTCGATACTGAGGTATGGGAGCAAAAACTGAGCTCTATTCCCCTTGGATACTCATACAAAAATCAGTATTGAATAAGAAACCCCGCTGCGAATATTTGCAGCGGGGTTTGTTTTTTTGAGGGAACATTCAGGATATTCTACGTGCTCTCGTCATCCTTCCTACTTGAGGGCCACTTGGCCTCTTTTCGGGATGAACTTGATACCCTTCTACCCATACTGTCTTTGGATGATCAGGTGAAGTACCAGCCGGACGTCGCCAGTAACCGCCAACTTCACAGTAACCACGCTCCCAACCAAAGCTGACTGTGCCACATTGTCGTACAACCGTACCTTCTCTTCCGAGTTGTTTGGTATCGAAACGCCCGATTGTGCACAACTCGTCTGGGTCAGTAATAGTGTCTAGATGACGATTCCTTTGTTGCGTAACGCGACGCCTGTCACCAGTTGACTCAACCATTTCGGTCACCACCGACACCCCTGGACGAACCAGTTCGAGCAATGCCCCCATGACTGACGAAGCGATGACCTTCGACAGTTCTTCATATTCTTGTGAAGACATGCTAAACCCATCAATCAACCACATCTCCTTTTTATCATCAGGTAAGACGACCCGTACTTCGGGATGACTCACTGACCGTGACAGCATTGGCTCTTCCCATACCGCAACTTCGACTGAAAACGCCGCTGGCATTCTGGCCGAAAACGGTATCGCAAGCCGCTCAAACTGCTTGTACACTGCAGCAATACCATTCTTCGGCTTACTCTTTAAGCTACGTAACAGACTTTGAATCTGTGACTGTTTGAACCGGGGCGCAGTTCCACGCAATGGCTTCCAGAGAGGCCAAATGCGCAGAGTTCCGTAGTCAGTAGCTGAAACCATGAAGGAATCAGCATGCTGCTCTACGTCTCCCGGCGAGCGAAGTGCAACTGGATATGGCAACTTGAGTACAAACGACCGACAAGGGAGTTCAAATTGGCTCCAGGTTCCCGGTAGAGATTCTGTCACCTGCTCATCAAATGAGTAATTTGAAAGATCAAACACTCGTAGTTGAGTACTGAGACAACGAGCCAAATCAATCGGCAATCCAGTCATGAGACATAATTCTGAAGCCATCCAATCTGGTGGCCCAAAAATTTTTGAATCATCAATGGGTGCCAAATGTTCTTCTGTTGCCTCAACAATCTGCTTTGGTAGCTGCAGCCAGTTTTCGAACAACCGTAACATCTCTAACGCTTCTGACCTATCAACTTTATACTCCTTTGTCGCAAAACCGCGAGTTACTTGCTTGTCAATCGGCAGATTACGCGCTGCAGCACCAAGTTGTTTTTGGTTGTACAGCTGAAATGAAAGTTGTGCATATTCAGAAAGTATCCTGAATTGAAAATGTGCGATTGCTGTGCGAAGCAACATTGAGATTTCTTGTGCGGTTGCATGCTTGTGCATGGCTGTCTCCTATTCATATTTTGATGTTCTGCTTCAGACACTTTACAATATATTTATACTGTGTCAATAGATGTACGTTGTATGAAAATGCTTCCTTATAGTACACCTGGAAAAAGACCCTTCCGGGTCTTTTTCTTTAAACTTTCAAAATTTCTTTAGTTCACTAGCCTTCTAAAATCATTACGGATGAGAGTCGGACAAACAAAAAGCCGCGAGTTGGGCGAATGCCCAGCGAGCGGCTTTTTGTGCAGTCTAACGAAGTAGACGTAATGATTTTAGAAGGCTAGTACTCTCGCATTGATACCTGCGCA
Source organism: uncultured Candidatus Saccharibacteria bacterium (assembly GCA_964351645.1). GTDB lineage: Bacteria > Patescibacteriota > Minisyncoccia > Phycocordibacterales > UBA918 > OLB19. Next base: position 6,675 of record CAYGOP010000045.1, read on the forward strand.
TCAAGGCGTCGAATCAAATCAAGCACCACTGACACCACAATCAACACGGCAGTTCCTCCAATCGCTAAGGCAGTAATTCCGGTTGCAATTTGCATTCCAACTGGCAGTACCGCGATAAGTCCAAGGAACGACGCACCCACGAGAGTAAGTCGTGTAACCAAGTTTCCAAGGTATTCAGCGGTGTGCGCACCAGGACGAATGCCTGGAATAAAGCCACCACTTCGTTGCAAGTTCTTTGATACAGCGTCTGGATCAAACGTAACGGCTGTATAGAAGAATGTGAAGAGGAATACGAGAGTGAAATACACTGCTCCATATGCCCACTGGTTTTGCAAGAACTGCGTCACCACTTCATTTGCATCCACTACCCATGGTAGATCAAACGCTGACAGAATGTTCAGTAGCATTTGCGGAAACAAAATAATAGAGAGCGCAAAGATGATAGGAATCACACCAGCCTGGTTCAAACGCATTGGCAAGTATGACTGACTTGCTCCGTAGTTTGAGCCACCTCGGCTCTGCTTTGAGTAGGTTACTGGTACTGGTCGTTCAGCTTCTGTCATTACTACTACCGCGTAAATAACAGCAATAGTTACAAGTGCGAACCCTACATAGATTGGCAATTGCGACGGGTCGTATGAGAAGAATAACTGACTGATAGTTGCAGGCAGTGAAGCTACAATACCCGCGAAGATAATGATAGATACACCGTTTCCAACTCCGTACTCAGTTACCAACTCTCCAATCCACATCAGAAGGACTGAACCAGCAACAATGAGTATAACGTTGGTGACAAAGTCGAACGTCGTAAGACCTGTGAGCACCCCCTGACTCTGCAAGAGAGTAAGGAAACCGAATCCTTGCAACACAGCCAACGGCAGTGTCAGCATTCGACTGTACTGAGTGAACTTCGCTCGTCCTTTTTCCCCTTCTTCAGAGTACAAACTCTTTAGACTTGGTGACATTACTGTCATCAACTGCATGATGATGGAGGCTGTAATAAACGGCCCCACCCCAAGCATCACAATCGACAGGTTAGCCAAACCTCCTCCTGAGAAGATGTTTAACAAACCAAGAAACTCGTTGTTTGAGAAGAATTGTTCAAGAACAGTTTGGTCGACTCCAGGAATTGGAATCGCTGCCAACATTCGAAAGATAATCAATGCTCCAAGAACAAAGAGAATTCTATTGCGAATAGCTGGTGTCGTAAACGCTACTTTGAGTTTTGTAAAGAATGTTTGCATAGGCTTATGGTAGCGCTTATTTTACGCTTCCGCCAGCTGCTTCAATCTTTTCTTTCGCTGACTGCGATACCTGACAATCTTCAATTACAAGCTTCTTCGTTAGAGTTCCGTTTCCGAGAACCTTCACTTTTGGAGCTCGCTTCTTCTTTGTCTCAATAATTCCAGCAGTTACCAGTGACTTTGGAGTTACGACAAATCCTGCTTCGAGGACTTCAAGTGCTGACACATTCACCACTGTTGGAAGTACTCGTTCTGAGTTTACTGTTCGAGAACGATTTATACCGTGCCCTCGCAATTTTGGAAGCTTCTTAATTAGCTCACGCATTTCTGGTCGAGTACTGTTTCCAGCTCGCGCCTTTTGTCCTTTATGACCCTTTCCTGAGGTCTTGCCGCGCTTTCCTCCACGTCCAATCCGCTTAGCGGTTTTTCGAGGTGTAGTCGGCTTCAATTCATGAAGTTGCATAGACTATTTCTTAAGTTGCTTAAGCGCTTCGACAGCTGCGCGAGCATTGTTAAGTTTGTTCTTACTTCGAGAGAACAGCTTTGCTGTTACATCTTTTACTCCTGCGTGTTCAAGTACGGTACGAACTGATGAACCGGCTACAAGTCCTCGACCTGGTGCTGGCATAATCATCACTTCACTTGATGCATACTTTACGTGCACATCATGAGGAATACGATTGAACTTATCCATAGGAACAGTAATCATATTCTTCTTTGCATCTCGAACTGCTTTTTCGATTGCGAGCTGAGTATCACCGGCCTTTCCGATTCCTACTCCAACTTTTCCTTTCTTGTCACCAATTACCATTGATACTGAGAAAGAGAATCGCCGCCCTCCAGCCATCACACGAGTTACTCGTCGAATACTGACAATCTTCTGGTCGAATTCTGGACGAACTCGCTCTGGTCGTCCGCCTCGTCGTGGTCGTCGGCTTCCTCGTCGGTCATTGTTA
>CAYGOP010000046.1:0-8800 GCA_964351645.1 uncultured Candidatus Saccharibacteria bacterium
TTTTTGTATGGAATTAAACTTCAATATTCTTCTATATATTTCCATGTCTGGTGGAAATCTTTGTACCAAGTTAGAACCTCTCTGATTGAAATGGAGTGTGCGAATTTTCTGAAGGTAGTGGATTTGTGGTAAATTAAATTTAGTTATGTCTAAACTAACAATCAGAAACCTAGAAGACAAAGATATTCCAGCAGTTGAAGAAATTTTTGATAAGTATTGGTCAGGGTATTTTCGTGAGCATCTTTCCAATAAGCTCAAACTTAGGGATATGAACTGGATTGTCGCTGAACAAGCTGGTGAAGTTGTCGGAGTCGCTGCTTCTCGCAAGGCGCCAGAACAAACGTGTATGTATTCTGATACAGACTCTGTAATTGAGTTTTATGTTGCTGCTGTAAAGTATCAGGGTCAGGGTATTGGAACAGCATTACGAGATGAAAGGGTAGAGCAGGCTAGAAAAGCTGGTTACAAAGAAGCGGTATTTTTTAGTGGTGAAACGCATCAAGATTCATGGTCTTTTCATGACAATTCAGATTTTAAACGAGTGGGAGAATCCACTTCCCCTGACGGAGAAAAGGGAATTATTTGGCTGATGAAGTTATAGAAAAACCACCTATCAGGTGGTTTTTCTAATGTTCCATATATTTCTATGTTTGGTGGAGATCTTTGCTTCAAGTTAGAACCTCTATTATTGAGATGGAATGTCCAAACTTTCTTAAGGTAGTGGATTTGTGGTAACTACATTCCGTAAAATCTCATCACCAATCCCACGATGGTGAGCAGTATTGCAATACCACTAATGACGACACCTGCCAGCGTGATGTTTTTAATGGCCTCGGTCAGTTTTTGAGACGATTCGTCCGCTTGTTTAATTGTTTTTGTCAGCTCGTTGATTGCAGCGTTTGGGTTTCCTGGTACATGTTTGTTGTGGTGGAACCATACAAGTTTCCACATAAAAGTATCTCGCTTCTCCTCGTCGGTCATTGTCGGCCACTCCTCTCGTAATTTTTTTAGTTCTTGGTCATCTCCACCAAACATATTTAATTTATTAGTTAATAAAAGTATTGAGTTACCAGCGCTACTATCGAGACAGCTAGCGCGCCACCGACAATCTTCACCAGCCGGTTACCAGTTTCTTTAAATACTGACACGATGAACCACTTGAGTAGGGAATAGGTCCAGACGAACGGAAGCGACAAGAGCCACAGTGCTATAAAGATTCCACCAAGTATTTGCTCTCCAATTGTTCGTAAATCGTCGTTCATCGTTACAACATTAAAATTTAATTTGTCTAATATCCTTTATATAAAGGCTCTTTTACCAGTAATACTTTACTATTTATGTAGTATAGTGCTTGTGTGCATTGCAAACTGCAAAAATAGGAGTATAGTGCTTGTGTGCAGAAAAAAACACTACAAGACGTCGCTGAGGTACTTCCTGGATACGCATTCCGAGGTGCTATTCATGATAACCGCTCTGGAAGGTTTTGCGTTGCGCAAGCATCAAACATAGACGCTAATCAGCTCTATCTAGAGTCAGACAATCTCAAGCGTGTAGATGACGCTCCAGTGCGCGCTAAGGCGTTTCTGGAAGAGGGTGACGTGATTATAGCTTCACGCACTTCAATGACAGGAGGTTTTAAATCTTGTGTATTTGAGGGGTATGACCGTCCAGTTATTGCTACCTCGTCCACGTTTATTATTCGTCCTGATGAGTCAGTTGTGACCAGTGAATACCTTTCTATATTCCTCAACAGCGTGATGGGACAAAACGAGCTCAATCGAGACACGAGTGGGTCGTATATCAAGGCTCTGTTACGTAGGCAGCTGGAATCGGTGTCGATACCTATACTAGAGTTAAAGGAGCAAAAGATTCTCGCGGACTTATCAAGAAACACCTCAGAACAGAATACGCTTCTCGAACGAAAGATTCAAATCAACCAAAACATTTTACAAGGAGCATTAGCAACTAAAATTAATAAAAAGTAATATGGCAAAGAAAGAAACAATCACACAGCAACACCTCAACGACATCCTTTGGGATGCGGCCAATTCATCACGCTCGTCACTCGATGCGGCTGACTACAAGGATTACGCCCTTGCCATGTTGTTCTATAAATACCTCAGTGACCTTTCAAAGAAGCAACACGATAAATACAAAGAGCGTTTTGGTGACGACGAGGCTCGTATTCAGGAGAAGATGAAACTAGACCGTTTCTATCTACCACCAGAGACATCGTTTGATGAGGTGTATAAAAATATCGAGGAAGATAACCTCGGTGAGCGAATCAACGTCGCACTCGACAAGATTGAAGACCATAACCGAACCAAGCTCGAGGGTGTCTTTGCTGTCGACTTCAATTCAGAAGCCAAGCTTGGCAAGCTGGAGCAACGTAACAAGATGCTTCGCCACATCATGCATGACTTTCACGACATCGACCTGACTGAAATTGATGAAGATGTGATCGGTAACTCATACATGTACATGATTGAGCGCTTCGGCGCTGAGGCGGGGAAGAAAGCTGGCGAGTTCTTTACAGTCCGTGCTGTGGCGCGCCTAGTGGCAAAACTGGCTCAGCCAAAACCAAAAGACCGAATCTGCGACCCTGCGATGGGCTCGGGAGGATTACTTTTATTGGCTGGTGAAGAAGTGGAAAAGCAAGGCTCACACGACTATGCGCTGTATGGGCAAGAAAGTACCGGTAGTACCTACCAGCTCGCACGCATGAACATGTTTTTGCACGGCAAGGACTCAGCCCGACTAGAGTGGGGTGACACACTTAACAACCCACAACTCGTAGAAGACGGCAAACTTATGAAATATGACGTGGTGGTGGCCAATCCACCATTCTCCCTTTCTAAGTGGGGTGCAGAAAATGCAGAGAGTGACCGCTACAATCGTTTCCATCGTGGTGTACCACCAAAGGATAAGGGTGACTTTGCCTTTATCTCTCACATGGTGGAGACAGCCAAGCCAAAGACTGGCCGTGTAGCTGTGATAGTACCGCATGGGGTGCTGTTTCGAGGCGGAGCAGAAGGAAAGATTCGTGAGCAGTTACTCAAAGAAAATATTATTGATGCAGTTATTGGTTTACCCGCTGGTTTGTTCCAGACGACTGGTATTCCAGTAGCTGTGCTCGTGATTGACCGTTCGCGTGAGAAGGGTGGAGAAAACGAGAAGAAGAAAGACGTGTTATTCATCGAAGCATCAAAGGAGTACAGGCCAGGCAAGGCACAAAACACTTTCACTCCAGAACATATTGAGAAGATTTATGACACATACACGAAGCGTAAGGATGTCGATAAGTTTGCTCGCAAAGTGAAGATGGAGGAAATTGTAGAAAACGACTACAACCTCAACATCACTCGTTACGTGGATACCTACATTGAGGAAGACCCAGTTGATATTCAGGCCAATCTAAAAGAGTTAGCTGAGCTCGAGCCAGAGCTGGAGAAGTTGGAAAAGGAAATGGCTGGGTATCTTAAGAAGCTAGGAATTAAATCATAATGAAGGCTCGACTTGTAAAATTTATTCTCTCGCTAAGTTCCTTTTCTGGAATACTGCTATTCCTTTTGATTGGTAACCAGCCCGACGTCCCGCTCATCGGCCATGAATATCTAAACTCCTTTTATGGAGCACCAAAATATGCTTTGTGCATTGGTTTCGTGACTTTGTTTGCGTATGGAGCTTTGAAGTTGACAGAAATATTGAGTACTCGCGACAGTTTGGCGGTGGATTCTATTCAGCCAATGGAGGGACATTTTTTGCCTGCTTATATTGGTTTGTTTGTGATTGCTTTGGAGCTTGATAGCAGCTTCTCATTCGAGAATATCATCTTGCTGTCACTGCTTTTCATCTTCTGGTTATTTCTTGAGAACGTATCATATTTCAATCCGTTCTTTTTACTCTTTGGATACAGGTTTTACGAGGTAGTTTCTGGTGAAGGAAAAAAGTTCACTGTAATTACAAAGAAGAAAGACCTAAAAGATATTCAAAAGTTCAGTTCTTTAATCCGTATTAGTAACTTTAGTTATATCGAAAGGTAAGTATGTCAGTAATTTACGCAAAACTTAAACGAAACGAAAATCCAACAGTAATTCTGTTTGGTGAACAGCAGTCCGAGCCTGCGTTGGAACAACTTTTTAATCCAGTTAGTCTAGATAATTCAATCGAATATGACTGTAACGGCATTCAACTTACAGATGATGAGGTATTTCATGTCGACTTAAGCGAAGAGCAGTGGAGTAAAGTACAAGCAGTCTTTCAAACGAACAATACATCCACTGCAGATTTAAATAACTCTGGATATTCTGACCAGTATGGAAACATCGATGTGATATACCGAGTTACTGATGAAGCCATTGCCTTCAAAAAAATCTATGCTTTTCATCTCGTAGGACATCGTGGTTTTGTAGCGTGGGGTGATCGTCCAAGTTTCATCGCGCCAACAGACAAGGTTTCCATTGATGGACGGAATGATTTGTATATCGATAAGACTACTAAACGCGCTTACTTTAAAAGTTTCACACAAGCGTCTCGTGTCGCCAGTGTTCTTTTGGAATTCTACTTTGAGGCCACAGAACAGGAGACGACAGATGTTTTAGCCAATGATATTTTTGACGTCAGTGAATTGGACATTGCAGAAGTGAAGCAACGAAACCGAAAACGAATCGCTCTGATTACAAATGAGCTTGGTATCGACTTATCTGATGCGGGGACTGTTACAAAAATAAAGGCTTATGCTGACAAGTATAGCCTAGGTGATGTTTTTAACGACGATAAGCTGAAAGTAGCTTCAAATACTGAGCTTACTAAGGCGTTGGATGTGATCTCAGGTGCGTTTTATAAAAACGAAATTACCGACGATGTAATGAAAGCTACTGCAACTAAAAAAATATGAGCCAGAAAATTAAACAGCAAAATATTCCCGAAGGATGGTCAGTTGATTTAGTCGACAACTTTGCGACTATCAAAACTGGTGATAAGGATACTCAAAATAGAGTCAAAGATGGTGATTACCCATTCTTCGTACGTTCTCATAACATTGAGCGTATAAATTCCTATGGTTTTGACGGTGAAGCTGTTTTAACATCTGGCGATGGAGTTGGAGTTGGAAAAATATATCACTACATTAGAGGAAAGTTTGATTATCACCAACGAGTCTATAATATCCATAACTTCAGAGAAGACGTACTTGGAAAATATTTTTACCTAACATTTTCAAAGCACTTTTATAGACGTGTCATGTCCATGAGTGCAAAAAACTCAGTTGATTCTGTGCGTAGAGAAATGATATCAAAAATGCCAATTCTTCTGCCTTCAGTAAAAGAACAAAAGCAGATTGTAAAAGTTCTTGAGACTTGGGATGAGGCGATTGATAAGTTGGGGGAGGTGATTGCGCTGAAGCGAGAAGTAAAAAAAGGGTTGATGCAAAAACTTCTGACTGGTGAGCTGCGTCTACCTGGTTTTAAAGGTGAATGGAGAGAATCAGATTTAGGTGATTTAGTTAAAATCTATGATGGTACTCATCAGACACCTAAGTATGTCGAATCTGGCATTCCGTTTTATAGCACTGAACATTTAACTTCAGGAGATTTCAGTAAAACAAAGTTTGTCTCTGAGGAAGTGTATGATCATGAATCTAGAAGAGTAAAAATAGAAAAAGGCGACGTATTGATGTCACGTATTGGGAACATTGGCGCTGTTAAGTTTGTTGACTGGCAAGTGAAAGCTTCTTTTTATGTGACATTGGCATTGATGAAAGCATATGGTGATATCGACGCTGAATTTTTGTCTTTCTATATAAACTCAGACAGCTTCAAGAGAGAATTATGGAAAAGAACTTTACATGTTGCATTTCCAAATAAAATTAACTTAGGTGCAATAAATGAATGTAGGGTAGACATACCTGTCGACATTTGGGAACAGAAAGAGATCGCAAGCGTTCTGCGGACAGCCGATAAAGAAATTACAGCGCTTCAACAAAAAAGAAATCGATTGCTAGACCAGAAAAAATACTTACTTAACAATCTGGTCACTGGCCAGATACGGACACCAGAAAACTTATAAGCTAACAACACTACTATGTCAGAAACAATTCTAGGAAACGCACAATTTGATGAAGCTCGTCAGTCGCAACTGCCGATGGTGGAGTTGTTGGTGAATCTGGGGTATGAGTACATACCAGCCAGTGAAGTGCTCCGTCAGCGCGGGGGCGATGCTGGAAACTTCATCCTTAAAGAAATAGCTTCAGAGGCCCTGATGTGCATAAACGGGTATGAATATAATGGTGAGGCATTTAAGTTCAGCGAGAAGGACGTGAGGGACTCTGTGGAGGAACTAGAGTCCATTCCGCTTGAAGGTTTGATTGATACGTCACGAACTGTATATAACACCATCATGCCGACCTCTGGCGGTAGAACTATTAAAGTGACACATGAGGGCAAATCACAGTCAAAGAATTTCCGCTTTATTGATTTTAAGAATCCTGAAAATAACGTTTACCATGTCACGTCTGAATATGTAGCGACAGGAAAGGAAAACATCCGTCCAGACATCGTGTGTTTTGTGAACGGTATTCCGTTTGCGGTAATTGAGAATAAAAAGTCTGGTACTGGGGTTGAGAAAGCTGTCGAGCAGATGATTCGTAATCAAGGCGTGGAAAAGTGTCCGCGTTTCTTTGCTTTCCCTCAGCTCTTGGTTGGTGCAAACAGTAAAGAGTTTCGGTACGGTACGACTGGCACTCCAGAGAAGTTTTATGTGACGTGGCGTGAAAAGGAAATGGCTGAGGAGGAGGTTGAGCAGAAAGTCCAGTCACTTATCTCAAAGTCTATCGATGAAGATGTATATAAGCAGATTTTGCTAGATCTTAACGGTGCAACATTTGGACATAAACAAGTGACGAAGCGCATGACGACTGAGCAAGACAAGGGAGTAATTTCGATGTTTGAACCAGCACGTCTTTTGGACTTAACGAAGAATTACATCATCTACGACGCTGGTGTGAAGAAGATAATGCGGTACCAGCAATTCTTTGCCATTCATAAAATGATGGAGCGTGTGGAGCAGGTGGTAGATGGTCCAACTGGCGAGCGCCGTGAAGGTGGACTGGTCTGGCACACGCAAGGGTCGGGTAAGTCACTCACGATGGTGATGTTTGTGAAAGCATTGATTGAGAATCCGAATATTGTAAATCCACGAGTGATTATCGTGACTGACCGTAAAGACTTGGATAAGCAGATTGCTAAGACCTTTAAAGACTGTGGTCTAAAGAAAGGAGTTAAGAAAACAAAAACTGGTAAGGAACTAACTCGGCTTATCGAGAGCAAGGACTTGAATGTTATTACTACGCTGGTCCAGAAATTTAATTCAATCAAAGGAAAGTTGGTTGATACTGACAAGAATATTTTTGTACTCGTGGATGAAGCTCACCGAACGCAAGGCGGTGATGCGAACCTTGAGATGAACAAGACATTGCCGAATGCTTGCTACATTGGTTTCACTGGTACTCCTTTGCTTAAAGACAGAAAAGAAAGCTGGAGAAAGTTTGGTGGCTATATTGATAAATACACCATTGATGACGCGCTCGCAGACGGTGTGGTGTTGCCACTCATCTATGAGGGACGGTATGTCGATATGGTTGAGAATAAGAAACAGCTCGACAGGCGCTGGGAAGCTTTGACTGCTGACTTACCACCAGAGAAGCAAAAAGATTTGCAGAAGTTGGTGAAGACACAAATCATTAAAGACAACCCTGCTCGCATTACTGACATCACTGATGATATTGAAAAACACTTTATTGAAAATTTCCAAGGTACTGGTTTGAAAGCTCAAGTAGTCGCTCCGTCAAAATACTCTGCGGTGATGATGCAGAAGCTTTTTAAGGAAAGTGGAAAGGTGAATACTGCGTTGGTTATTTCTGATGAGAATGGAATTATCAACGAAGAAGATGAACACCGAAAGGAAGTGGTTGATTATCTCACCAGTGTGAAAGCCAGCTATGCCAGTCTGGAGTCTTATGAAAAAGATGTAGTTGATAGCTTTAAGTATAACGACGATGGTGTCGAGGTGATTATTGTTGTCGACAAACTTCTGACTGGATTTGATGCGCCACGCAACACGGTGCTCTATTTGGCTAAGGATTTGAAAGATCACAATCTGTTGCAAGCAATCGCTCGAGTGAATCGTCTGTTTGAGAATAAAAAAAATTTGAACAAGCAGAAGACCATGGGATACATTGTCGATTACTCTGAGAATGCAAAGAATCTGGATACAGCCATGAAGCTGTTCGGTAACTTTGACGATGAAGATGTTGAAGGAACTTTGATTGATGTAAATGAAAAGATTGATGAACTTGAAGCCAGTTACGGAGCAGTGCACGATTTCTTTAATGAGGTTAAAGAGAAAGATGACGATGAGGCTTTCTTACGTTTCTTGGCTGGAGACAATGATGAGGATGGTGAACAGAAGCGAAAGATATTCTACGAGCGTCTTAATAAGTTCCTGAAGAATCTTGATGAATGCATGGTCTTGCAGGACTTTGTGCATGAGTTTAAACATCTCGATGTGTACCGACTTGAAGTGAAGAAACTGCTTGAACTGCGAAAGACAGCCGCTAATCGTTTTGCTGAAGAGTTTGATATTGGCTTTTACAAGCGTTCATTGATTAAAATTCTCGATCGTTACGTTGACGCGCAAGGGGTTGAACTATTGACCAAGCAGATCAATATCACTGACACGAAAGCACTGGAAGAAGCAGTGGAATCCATGGGTTCAACTGCATCAAAGGCAGAAGCTATTGCAG
>CAYGOP010000047.1:0-8296 GCA_964351645.1 uncultured Candidatus Saccharibacteria bacterium
ATGTACTTAACTTCTACTGCTTACAGTCTACCACCCTGATTTTGACAAAGCGTCACAAATCCACAAAGTCCCGCGTGAGCGGGACTTTTGGTTAGGCTTTTTCTTCTTTGGTTTCCGCTTCTACCTCTTCTTTCTTGGCTTTTTTTGCTGGTTTTGTATCTTCTTTCTTCACTTCAGCATCTACTGCTGCCGTAAGCTGGTCAGCCTCTGCTTCTGCACGCTCCCCTTCTCGTGCTTCTTTTTTAGCTTGCATACGAGCGGTTCGAGCTTCTGATTTCGCCTTCATGTCAATCACAAGACGTCCTTTATAAAAGCCACATTCTTGACACATGTGGTGTGGTCGATGCTTCGCGCTACAATTTGAACAGGTAGCCAAAGTAGGCGCTGTTAAAGCGTGATGAGATCGACGGTTTGCGGTGTGTGCCCGCGTGTGACGCATTCGAATTACCATAGTGGCGAAACTATAGCAGAAAGCGGTAAATTTGCAAGAGAAAAGGCTGCTCGTAAGCAGCCTTGTTCACAGGGGTTCACTTAAGAGACCCATTTTTTGACGCAAACTCTTTTCCAAACGGGCAATATCTGCCGGAGAAGGATTTTTGAGCTTCCGCGCTTTTCTCGCCAGTTCGACAAGATATGCCTGGGCTGGATTCAAAGGTTCAGCGTTTTGCCTGCGTGAGCAGGATTCGTAGCGACGATTTTTTGTATGCAGAACCGCTGGCACTTGGGCGTTGATTGCCTGGCAATACACCTGACCATCGACGATACTTCCATCTACGGCATACACACACCCTTCGCACAAAAAGCGTCTAGTATTAGACATATATTCCCCCCTGTATTCAAAGACCAAAACGAGCCATTTTCGACTAGTTTCTCTCTCGCTCATCCTACACCTAGAAGATATTTTTACAATAGCTTTTGCGGTGGATGGCTGAGAATCCATTGTCTCGAATCGCTGCAATATGTGCCTTCGTACCATACCCTTTATGCTGAGCAAAATTATATTCTGGGTACTGCTCTGCAATATTAGTCATATACGCATCTCGGGTCACTTTGGCCAGTATTGATGCCAAGCCAATCACTTGCTCTTTGCTGTCTCCTTTAATAATCGTTTCTTGCTCAAACTCTTCTGGCGCCTTGAGCGAACCATCTAATTTAATAAATACCTCTGTAGGTGAAAGATTGAGCTCCTCTATCCCTGACTCTATCGCTCGTTTAATACCTGGAACGATTCCTTTAGAATCAATCGAACTGGCTGAAACTGACTTTACTGAATACTCGATTAAGCCTTGTTCTGCAAGTTCTTTTGCTCTTTTAAAAATTGCTTCTCGTTTTTTCTCACTGATTTTCTTTGAATCATTTACACCCGGAATCAGCTCCCAATCAAAATCTACTGGTACTTTTACCAAACCAACAGTCACTGGACCAGCCAGCGGACCCCTTCCGGCTTCATCTACTCCCACAAGCCATTTCATAAAAGTATTATAGCAGACATTGACTTTTTTATTATATAGTGTATAATTTTGGCAATCACCTCGTGCAAAAAAGGAGTACCTTAAATTGGAAAAAGATATCAAAAGTGGTATTGAGGTTGGGATGATTTGGGGATTCGCCCTTGGCGGAATCTTCTTCATTATAAAGACTTTTTACCACATCTCTGTCTTATGGATGGAGCATGGGTGGGATGGAGTCTTTTTCTACTACGGGCTCGGAGGTCTCTTTGTGGGACTAGGAATGCTCGCTCTGTCAGACTCTTGGCTTGGCGAGCGCACTGAGACCAAGACCCCTCAGGGATAATCTTTCGGTTCGGCCGGCAAGCACTAATGCTTGCCGGCCGATTTTGATATTCGGATTGATTCATCAGTTTATTCAGCTCACCAGTTCCACCATCAAGACACTCACTCCTCTAGCCAAAATGAGTTTTTTTATACCTGAAATAAGTTTGCTATACTGTCCTTATTATGTCCGATACGTCAGAATCATCCCCTGTAGTGAAGCCAGAGTTTGTCCATCTTCATGTACACTCAATGTACTCTCTCCTCAACGCGGTACCCACCCCAAAGGAGCTTGCAGCAGCAGCCAAGGCAGACGGTCAAACAATGCTCGCCATCACTGATGCTGGTGCTCTGTATGGAGCAATTGCGTTTTATCAAGCCTGTCACAATGAAGGGATTAAGCCAATTATTGGTCTTGATGCTTTTTTAGCCCCCCGCACTCGACACGACAAAGAGGTGAATATAGACAAACCCCGCTCTCGACTCGTCTTGCTCGCCAAGACTTTCGCTGGCTACCAAAACCTCATCAAACTTGTTACTCAAGCAAACACTGAAGGTTTTTACTACCGACCACGAATCGACGAGGAACTACTGACTGAACTAAAAGATGATCTGATTTGCATCATCCCCTCCTTTGCTGGTGAAGTAGCTCAAGCACTCAAAGATAGCAATCCCGAGAAAGCGGCCGAACGGCTCGACTGGTACAAAAAAACGTTTGGTGATGATTGTTATCTCGAAATTTCTCACCACCCAGAAATGTATGGCCATAACGAAAATCAAGCCAAAATCAAAGAACTAGCGAAAAACACCAATACTCCTCTGGTGGCCGCTCATGATGTGTACTACATCAATCCAGAAGACCGTATCGCTCGCGAGACAATGATTAAAATTCAAAGCGGTGGCGTGGTAGATACGACAGCCGATAGTGCAGAAGATTTTTCTTTCACCACTCAAGCACAAATGAAAGAATGGTTTGCCGACACTCCAGAGGCACTGCGTAATACCGTAAAAATTGCTGAGCAATGTAATGTCGAAATTACCCTTGGACAAGAAGCTTGGGTTTTTCCAGACTATATTATCGAGAGCGGTCGAGAACCAGACGAAGAGTTGCGTGTCACCTCGTACGAAGGAGTAAAATGGCGCGGTTTAGACATTGAAGACGAAGAAGTAAAAACTCGACTCGATTATGAGCTCGATGTTATTAAAACCAAAGGCTACGCCAAATACTTCTTGGTGGTAGGTGACCTACTGCGCGAAGCGCGTGAGCGAGGAATCCTCACCACCATTCGAGGTTCAGTGGCAGGTTCTTTTACCACCTACGTGCTCGGGATTACCAACGTAAATCCTCTGGAGTATAAACTCCCCTTTGAACGTTTTCTCAACCCTGAACGTCCCTCAGCCCCTGACGTCGACATGGACTTTGCTGATAATAGACGGGATGAAATCATCGAGTACGCCAAGCAAAAGTACGGTGAAGACAAGGTTGCTCAAATTGGAACCTTTGGAACCATGATGGCCAAGGCGGCTGTTCGTGACGTCGCTCGAGCACTGGGTCACTCCTACTCAACTGGCGACCGCATCTCAAAAATGATTCCCTTGGGCGCTCAAGGTATGCCAATGACTATCGACAAAGCCATCAGCATTGAACCAGACCTAGCCGAGCTCTACAAAAAAGACTCTGAAAGTCGTGAAGTTATTGACCTCGCGAAAAGAATTGAGGGACGAGTCCGTCACCTTGGTGTACACGCAGCTGGAGTAGTGATTGCACCAGTCCCGCTCGACCAGTACGTACCAATCCAAATCGATTCCAAAACTGGTAAGTACATCACACAGTACGAGATGCATTCAGTGGGTGAAGACGGGGTTGGTTTGTTGAAATTCGACTTCTTGGGTATCAAAAACCTCGCTATTTTGGCGGACGCAGTCAAGCGAGTAAAGAAGATTCGAAATATTGATGTTGATATTGAAAACATTCCTCTCGATGACCCAAAAACATTTGATATTTTAGCGAAGGGAGAAACGATGGGTCTCTTTCAGCTCAACGGGACTGGGATGACCTCCTTCTTAAAACAGCTCAAGCCAACTACCATTCACGACATCAATGCGATGGTTGCTCTCTACCGACCTGGACCGATGGAAATGATTCCCCAATATATTGAACGAAAACATAACCCCTCACTCGTAACCTATCTCGATCCCCGACTCGAAGAAATCATTGATCGTTCATACGGAGTTATTACCTACCAGGACGACGTGATGATGATTTCTATTAAGTTAGCTGGCTACTCTTGGCTAGAAGCTGACAAACTCCGAAAAGCGATGGGTAAGAAAATTCCCGAGGTAATGGCCGCAGAAAAAGATAAACTCTTCAAAGGATTTATTGAGCACGGACTGAGCGAGCAAAAGGCTGAACAGCTCTGGAAACTGATTGAGCCGTTCGCCGCCTACGGATTTAACAAGGCTCACGCTGCGTCCTATGGACGAGTAGCGTACCAAACCGCTTACATGAAGGCCAACTTCCCGGTTGAATACATGTCAGCGGTACTGACTGCTGACTCGGGAGACACTGAAAGAATTTCTGACTCAATCCACGAGTGTGAACGGATGGGCATCAACGTTCTTCCGCCTGATATCAATGAATCTTTCGAGGACTTTTCGGTCGTACCAGGCACACAAAACATTCGCTTTGGCCTCACCACTATCAAAAACTTTGGCGCCGGTATTGCTGAAGTAATCATTAACGAGCGAAAAAAGAATGGTCCGTTTACTTCTATGCAGGATTTTTTAAGCCGTATTCACGACCGAGGTCTGAACAAAAAGTCTATTGAAGCTTTGGTGTGTACCGGCGCCTTTGATGTGTTTGAACGGCGTGGTCAACTCTTTGCCAATATCGACAACATGCTCGCCTACAACCGCGAACAAATTGCCGGAAAAGAAGCGAATCAGGATTCATTATTTGGCGGAATGGAAGAAGTTGATACTCTTCGCCTAGAACCAAGCGAACCAATTTCTGTTACCCAAAAACTGATTTGGGAAAAAGAACTTTTGGGCGTGTACGTATCTGGTCACCCACTTGATGCACATAAAAACGAGGTTGAGAGACGGCCAAAAATCGAGCAGATAAAGAATGGACATACTGGAACAACTATAGTGACAACCGGTTTGATTGAAACGGTAAAAGAACTCCTGACGAAAAAAGGTGACCGTATGGCCTTTGTAAAACTCTCCGACCAAGTTGAAAGCATCGAGATGGTTGCCTTTCCCGAATGTTATAACGACCATAAAGACATTCTGGTGCCCGGCACCTGTGTCGCCGTAAAAGGAAAGTTTAGCAAACGAAACGACGAACCAAGTATTTTGATTGATAAACTTAAAGTTCTCGCCTCATCAGAACCAAAAAGCGTTGACAATACAGTTACTGAGGCGTAAGTTTTTTAAAGCTTGTCCTTCCATAGAAGAAAAGGAACTATACGATGGATACACAGAGGAACATCCCTTTTACGCTCTACCCAGGTGAAATCGGCGCTGTAAAATGTGCTGAACAGCTCCGATTGGCTATTACTGAGATTGAGTCAAAACAACCAAGTAAGTCACTGACTCACCTCACTGCGTATCTGAAAGTGCTCGCATCGATTGATGAACGCAAATACGGCAAACTTGAGTCTGTGATTCAAGAACGCTATGTTTCAGCCGCGTTCTGGGTAACTACCATTCGTCGAGCGACCGAGGACCAGAACGCTGGCTTTAATCCCCTCTTTCCTTCCAGGATTCGTCTATGGCTACACGGGAAAACAATGCTGTTTGATCAGGTTGCCCGGCAGCCGGACAGGATTGATACACATCGAGCGACTCAATTTTTGAGAGAATGGCTTTTCCTGCTGGAAAAACACAGCCTGAATGTGGTTCATTAAAAAGCATCACCGCGCCGAGATTTCGGCGCGGTATTCTTTTGACAAAACAGTTTGCTGAAGTAAGATAAGAAGCACAGAGATTGTGGCGTCTACCAAACGCCAGAGCAAAAGCTCGAGGAAGCTCCTAATCTGTATCAATGAAGCGCTGGCGCAGGCATACCTCCCAGAAACTCGGTGGAACCGCGACCAAAATCGTCCGAGTGAGTGTACGACTTATACTATTTTATATTGTCGTATATTCACTTGGGCGATTTTTATTACCTAGCCAAAGTCCAGGTCTGCCAAGTACCTACAATTCTTCAACGTCCTCGCTCCGAGCATTGTCGCTGCGAATGTTTCAAAATCGTAGCCACTTATCACACCTTCAGTTATTAACCACAAAATCAGTCACTAGCTCTATTTAGGGAAACATCTGCAGCCGGCTACTGTAGGCGAAGCCGTTGAGTCTAATAGAGCTAGTGACTGATTTCCCCAAAGCACCACTATGAACCAACAACTAGAACACAAACGACACACCCTCGCTCACCTACTGGCTGCAGCAGTACTCCAAGAGTACCCACATGCGAAGCTCACTCTTGGACCAGCAATTGATACTGGATTCTATTATGATATTGATTTCTCAGCCGGTGACGCGCCTGGCGATGCTGATTTAAAAAAGATTCAAAAAGGCATGAAGAAGCTTATCAACAAATGGACTGAGTTCACCCACGAAGAAGTGTCGGCCGAAAAAGCTCGAGAAGTCTTTGCAGGAAATGAGTTCAAACTCGAACTCATTGACGAGATTGAAAGTAAAGGAGAAACGATTACGCTCTACACCTGCGGTGATTTCACCGACCTCTGCCGTGGCGGACACTGTGAAAATCCTAAGGAAGAGCTCGCGATGGATGCCTGTAAGTTAGATAAAATCGCTGGCGCTTACTGGCGCGGTGACGAGAAAAACCCCATGCTGACGCGTATCTATGGCGTAGCTTTTGAAACGAAGGAAGACCTAGAAGCATACGAGGAGCAAATGCGACAAGCCAAAGAGCGCGACCACCGAAAGATTGGAAAGGAGCTTGATTTGTTTACTTTTTCTGAACTCGTTGGACCAGGTCTCCCACTCTTCACTCCAAACGGAACCTTGATGCGTGACTTGATTGTCGACAAAATCATGCACATCCAAGCAAAGTATGGCTACACCAAAGTAACTATTCCCCACATCACAAAAAGTGATTTATACAAAACTTCAGGCCACTGGGATAAGTTTGGCGATGAACTGTTCAAAGTGAAAGGTAAATCAGATGCGGAGTTTGTCATGAAGCCAATGAACTGCCCGCACCACACCCAAATCTTTGACAGTCGACCACGTTCATACAAAGAGCTTCCAATTCGATACGCTGAGACAACTATGGTGTATCGTGACGAACAGGCTGGTGAGCTGATTGGCCTTGGTCGCGTACGCAGTATCACTCAAGACGATGGACACGTATTCTGCACCTTTGATCAGATTGACCAAGAAGTAGAAAATATCGTGCATGTGATTAAAGAATTTTACCAAGCGCTTGATATGTACAAAGAAGGAAAGTTCTGGGTATCACTGTCAGTCAGTGACCCAAATGACCCCGAAAAGTACCTTGGTGATAAAGCCAACTGGAAAAAAGCTGAAGACATGCTGGAAAACGTAGCCAAGAAGCTTGAACTCCCTTACAAACGTGTTGAAGGTGAAGCCGCTTTCTACGGACCGAAACTCGACTTTATGTTCTATGACGCAATTGGTCGCGAGCGTCAGCTTGCGACCGCCCAACTAGACTTTGTGATGCCAGAACGATTTGGACTTGAGTACACAGACAATGAAGGAAACAAGCAACGCCCAGTGATGATTCACCGCGCAATTGCTGGTTCACTCGAACGATTTATGGCCATCATGATTGAACACTTTGCCGGCAACTTCCCACTCTGGCTCTGCCCTTCACAGATTGCAGTGATACCAGTTGCAGACACTCACAATGAATATGCCCAGGAAGTCTACGAAGCGATTACACAGGCTGGGTACCGAGCAGAAATTGATACCAGTAAAGAATCGATGGGAAAGAAAATTCGCAACGCGAAGAACATGAAACTCCCCTACTTCTTAGTGCTTGGTGATAAAGAAGTCGAAGCAAACACTCTCACAGTTGAATCAAGAGACTCTGGAGAATCAATCTCCATCACCCTCGATGAGTTCATACTGAAATTAAATACGGAAATGGACGTATAGAAGTGCAGAGAGGTAAGTACAAAAACAAAAAGGCCGGCGCTTAAGCGCCGGCCTTTTTGTTTTTTGCGTTTCTTTACGCAACTACCTTTACCGCTTTCATGATAGCCATCTTCACAGCCGAAGCTTCATCTGTGTATGTTCCATCAAGTGCTCCAGTGAGAGCTGAAATCATTTGAGTGATTTGTTCATCTGAAAGCTTTGCTGACTCAACAGTGAGCATTTCAGACACTGTTTCGGTTGCTCCTTTTCGGTTTCGGTATACAGAATCTAAATCTGATGCTGCGTCAGCGAGTGCGAACATAGGTCGATTTCCAATCATTTCGTATGCCGCAACGATGTTTCCAGTCACGATTGCTTCTGCAAGTGAACCTGAACCT
>CAYGOP010000048.1:0-8127 GCA_964351645.1 uncultured Candidatus Saccharibacteria bacterium
TAAATAGATACACACAATATACTAATCCCTGGCGGAATAGGTAATGAAGAGGTTCGATTAGCAGGCTCAGATTCTGTTACCGAAGCACAGTTAGAACGCGAATCTCAAAAATTAGCTGAGGGCATTCGTCCTACGGTTATGTCTTTTCCGCAAATGGTGGAGTGGTTTGGAAATCCGTCTGTGCAAAGTCCGATTGAAGGGGTAAAAACTGCGGTTGTATCAGGAAGTGGAGACAGTGCGAATGTCGCTGTTGGTCTGCTTTTGGGGTATGAGCCCGGCTCTAACCGCATGCCGGTAGCTCTTGATAGAGTTGAAAAGATATACTGGATTGGACAAGATATTCCTTCAAAAGAAGAGTGGCTCAAAAATGTGCGAGCACGATACGCACAGGTTGGTTTAGAGCTTCCGCGTGAGGAAATCGAAGGTTATTACTCAAGGATTATTCCAGTTGGTGAGAGTAAGGTCAGTGATGTGGTGGTAAAAAATGCTTCAAGCGGTAACACAGTCTTTGGTTCTGGAGAATTAAATAATACAGAACAAGTTCGAGTTCTGTCCAATGATGGTGTTGATGTTTCAGCAGATTTATATATAGCATGCAATGGTTTTCAAAATGATATCCCAAATGTGCTTAGTGGAGATGGTCGTCAAGGTTCTCGAACTGAGCAGGTAAATAATCCACCAGTAGATGTCTTTGCCGTACCTGGGGCGTATGTTCGTTCTCTAGATGGTGCGAAAGAATTAAGAATACTGCGAGCAAACAAGAATCAGACAGAAATAGAGTACATTCTCATTGAGAATAAGAAAGTCATAACAAAAAGAACCTGTGATAGTGTAGAGCTTGATGCAGTGCTAGAAGATTTCAGTTTTACTGAAAAGATTTTCTCGGTTCCTGCGAGAGAAACCGAATATGAAGAATTATTTGATGAGGAAGGTTTTCCGGTTGGAAAAAGAGTCGTCGGAAGTAATACACTCATAGTCGGTCCTTCTGCTGAGCTGACACTTTCTCCTGAAGAAAAGAAAGCAGCTCCAGTACTTGAAAAGATAAATGAAAATACTGCTGCTTTATTTCGATATGGTAGAGGTACAGAAACCGCAGCTCGTCTCGTTGCTCAAAGTATGAATGAGAAAACGGATGTTGAGTATGATTACCCTGGAGGAACACCCGTGTACACACTTAAGTCTGCTGACGAACGGATTGTATATACTGACAGTTCACTTAGTGTTGGAGAACGCCCGGAGGCAAATGCGTATCACGTAGATGATATTTCGGCTCTTCAGTTAGCTCTAGCTAATCATGTGGCAAAAATGGTTTTTCCTGCAAATTTATCACAACTAGAATTGTCTATTGATGTGCGTGTGTTGGGCACTGGTGTGCAAATTCCTCGTTTTGAAGCGAATGGCCTGGCAGTGCCAGGTCTGTCTCAGGCTGGTTCGGACGAAATTCTTGAAAATTGGTTAAAGGGTATTGCTGACGATGCTTTGGTGCAGAGAGTAATCAAGAATCAAATTTTGCTTGAGCGGAAAAAAGCAAAAGGACTGTCTTTTGTAAAGCAAGTTGCTGTCGATCAGGCTATAAAGAAAGTAAATCAAAATGTTGCAGGAGATGCTCAGTTAACAGCGCCTCAGGTAGATGTTCAGGCTAATAAGAGGTTGGTTATTGAAATACCGATTCAGGGAGCAAGAGCAAACGTACAAGCCTTGAAGCTGTCCTGGGAGGATGCTTAATTGTGTTTTTTCCTTTGTACGCTATACTTCAGCCACTTATTTTAAGTCGCAATATTTATGAAAAAACATCCACATCAAGAACGAACATTTGTTATTTTAAAGCCAGATACTGTACAACGAAGTCTGATTGGCGAAGTTATCAAGCGGTTTGAGCAAACTGGTTTGAAAGTAACTGCTATGAAAATGGCTGTACCAACAGAAGCACAGCTCCAACAGCACTACAATAAAGACGATGCTTGGTTTGAAGCTAAAGGTCAAAACATGGTGAAGGACCTAACCGCTCAAGGAAAAGAAATTACCAAGGAGCCAATTGAATACGGACGAGACATTATTCGAACCATTGTGAAGTACATGACGGCTGCCCCGGTGGTTATGATGGTTATTGAAGGGAATAAGTCAGTTGATGTGGTGACTAAGTTGGTCGGAACAACAGAACCTTCAACTTCTGATGTAGGAACCATTCGAGGTGATTACACCATTGACTCATACGGACACTCAGCTCATGAAAACCGAGCGGTACGAAACCTCATTCATTGTTCAGACGTACCAGCTGAGGCAGAACGAGAAATTGCCATTTGGTTTAAGGAAGAAGAAATCATGCAGTACACAACCGCCCAAGAGCGCATTATGTACGATGTGAACCTAGACGGTACTCCGGAATAAATAGATATTCACCACAATAAACCGACTATCCTTTTAGGGTAGTCGGTTTTGTGATATCGTTAGCGAAGGAACCACGTTACGTATGTTCCGATTACATTGCAATAGGGCTGCCTGCAGTCGTGATATGTGCCGAAGACCATAATGGGTCATCAAATATTCATATCAGAAAAGGTGCCCACCTGATTTTTTAAGTCAGGAGCATACGTTTGTGGTTCCATTGAAAAGACTCCCCCTCTAGGGGGTTTTTTCTTTTCTTGTTAGTATACAAATATGTCCCGTTTGGTCATTTTCTTTTTGGTCTCCTCTGCCATATTTGCACTCACTCACTACCTAGCAGTAGCAGGCTCGCTCTACTGGTATTACTGGTGGTTTGATAGTGTTATGCACTTTTGGGGTGGTTTGTTGCTTGGTATTGGAGTGCATGCGCTATGTAGTCTACGAAGTGTCCCTCTCTCTCCAACACTGCCTTTGTTGTTACTCGTTATTACTGTAGTGGTGGTGAGTTGGGAAGTGTTTGAGCGAATCGTGGGTCTCTATAACTCCTCAACGTACGTGTTTGATACTTCAAAAGATATCATCCTTGGCTTTGGCGGGGGATTACTCGCACACTTTATTCTGCGTCGCCTATACAATAAGACAATATGAGTTCAACACTAGGTTTTTATGGAGGAGTCGGTTCGGTAACAGGGGCGAATTTTATGCTCGATACAGGGGAGTTAGCAATATTAGTAGATTGTGGTCTGGTTCAAGGTGATAAGTTCGCTCAAGCAATTAATGCCGAGCCGTTTGCCTATGACCCAAAGAAAGCTGATGTATTAATCGTGACTCATGCTCACGCTGACCATATTGGTCGGATTCCAAAGTTAATTAAAGACGGTTTTCGCGGAAAGATTTACTCTACGATTCCCACCAAGGAGCTGGCGACTATCATGTTTGATGATGCGCTTCATATCATGCTGTTTGAGTCAGAGCGGGATGAGAAGCCGCCTTTGTATGGTGCCAATGATATCGAACTCGCGTTATCTTTGTGGGATACCCTTGAGTATCACGAGGTACAACAGTTGGGGGATGATGTTTCTTTTGAATTTAAAAACGCTGGACATATTCTTGGTTCAGCGATGGTGCACATTATGCGTGGCGGGAAGAAAGTAGTCTTTACGGGCGATGTGGGGAATGTTCCGCAGCCATTGATGGATAAACCAGAGATACCTGAAGGCTACGATTATATGGTGATGGAGAGTGTCTATGGCGACCGTGTGCATGAAGAGGTGGCTGAGCGTACGGCAATTTTGAAGCATCATATAGAACGAACAATCGCACAAGAAGGCACTTTGATTATTCCAGCCTTTTCACTCGAGCGTACGCAAGGAATTTTATTTGAAATTAACAACCTGATTGAATCAAGGGAGATTCCAAGTATTAAGACTTACCTTGATTCACCGCTGGCGATTAAGGTAACTGATGTGTATGCAGGTTCTACCTCGTACCTGAAACCTGAAGTGCAAGAGCAGATACAGGCTGGCGATGATATTTTTTCTTTTGAAGGATTATCTTTTACAGAGACAGTGAAAGAATCAAGTAAGATTGCCACCTTCGGTGGACCAAAGATTATTATCGCTGGTTCAGGAATGAGTCATGGCGGACGGATTCGGGAACATGAAAAACGCTTCTTGGGTGATCCCCGGACAACGCTCCTTTTGGTTGGATATCAGAACGTGGGAGGGCTCGGACGTTTGCTTCAAGACGGTGCAAAGCAGGTATGGATAGACGGAACCGATGTACGTGTAAAAGCGACTATTGCGACTATTCGTGGCTACTCTGGGCATGCTGACAGAAACCAGCTCGTAGACTTGGTCTACGGTGGCTCAAAAGACGCCAAACAAATCTTTGTCACCATGGGGGAGGAAAGAGCGTCGCTCTTTTTAACTCAACGGTTGCGTGACTATTTGGGTGTAAATGCTATCGCTCCCGAGCCAAACGCCGAAATTGAGATTGATTTCTAGATGCAGTATACTTAAAGGATAGAAATATAATAGTTTTGTATGACCCAAGAAAGCCCAAGTTCAGAAAACACCTCAGAGCAATCACCAGAAGTTGTTGCACGTTTAGAAGCTTTTGCGACACATGCTCAGGCAATCAAAGAAGCAATCCTTAATGTGGATAACGTGACTAAAATTATGCAGGCGGTCTACCGGACTGCGGAATCTGCTCCACACGTAAATCTATACGGACATGATAAAATCATGGTCTCTCTGAGTGAAAATGGTGACCCGAGCGCTAGAATGGTTGAGTTAGGTGAGATGCAACGTTCGCTCAATGAGTTGCGTGAAAAGGAAGAGTCTGCTGCTGCCAATGAGACAGAGAATGCGTACGCTGATGTAGACTTGGCAGATTATGCAGACGAAATTCCGCAGTATATTCTCGATATAATAGCTAATCTGCCAAGATTTCATCAGCCACAATAAACAAAAACCACCTCGCAAGAGGTGGTTTTTGTTGAGAGTGAAGTTTATTTAGAAACCTCAGCTACTACTCGATCAAATGCTTCTGGGTTTTCAACTGCGAGAGTTGCCAGTACTTTTCGGTCGAGCTCGATATTCTTTACTTTTAGAGCGTGAATGAATCGACTGTACTTAAGACCGTGAGCCATCAGTGCGGCGTTGATTCGAACTGTCCAGAGTCGTCGGAAATCGTTCTTCTTATCTTTTCGGTGCGCAAACGCATAGGTTTGTGCGTGGTAAATTGCTTCTCGCGCTACTCGCTTTTTCTTTGAGCGTTGGAGACGGTATCCTTTTACTTCTGCAAGAATATTACGTCGACGCTTTTGGGCCATCAGACCTCCTTTTACACGTGCCATATTATAGTTTTATGCTGAATAATTAAGCGCCGGTGCGGGGTAGGAATCGTCGAGTGATTCGCTTGCTCAATGAAAGGATTTGTGTTCGCTTTCGAGCAAGCCGTTGCTGTCCAGTTTGGCGGGCATTAAAGTGGTTTTGACCAGGGCGACGAGCTACGAGCTTACCGTTTTTGGTCACTTTGATGCGCTTTGTGAATGACTTGTTTGTTTTCATAATAGTTTTTGTTTGATCGGGCAGTGCCACAAAAGGGAGTGGCAAAGTGGGCAAAATATACCGTATTTGGCCTAGAAAGTAAAGCCTAATCGGTAAAAGAAAACACCGACCACAGAATAGCGATTTCTACTCTGGTCGGTGTTTTCTGCTAGATAAGTCCGCCTTCAATATCGAGTAAGTCATCAAGTGACTTTTTCTTCGATTTTGCTTTTGGTTCGTCTTCAGTTTTTTTCTTCGGTTTCTTTACAATCTTCTCTGCTTCAAGCACTACAACGGCTTTTTGCTTCTTCGCTCCCGGGAGTCGTTCGATAGTCGCGGTCCATCCCTTTGGACTCTTCTTCATTGGGTCGGCAATCTTGTACTCAGCCGGGATAATCTTCATGAAGCGGTCGAGTCGTTCTTTAAGGAACTCCGCTTCCATGTACTTGTAGCGACCCCAGAGGAATAAGTCGATTTTCACGCGGTGGCCCTCTTCGAGCCATTCAGCGATTCGCTTAGCCTTGAGTTGCTGGTCGTGTTCACCAGTACCAATCTTCACCTGAGCGCTTTTGGTCTCTGTGACGTGGGCTTTAGCTTTCGCTTGGCTGGCTTTTCGTTTCGTATCGTAACGATATTGCCCGTAGTCCATTATCTTGGCTACTGGCGGTTTTGCTTTTGGTGAAATCTCAATGAGGTCGAGTTTCAATTCATCAGCTTTCTTCAGGGCCTCAGCGAGAGAGAGTGTGCCCAGGTTTTCACCTTCAGGGCCAACGACACGGAGTTCGGTCGCTCGAATAGCTTTGTTAATTCTAGTCCGGGTGTCTGGTCCTCGGAAATTTCGCTGTGGTGTGGTCAATGTATAGTTTTTTATGAAATAAAGTACGTGACTGGCCAAATACCAGCGACGTATTGATGTATGAAAATGTACCATAAATATACCGTTTCGCAATACACTGTATAGATATTTTGACAAAAATACCCCCTTTGCTACTATCAAATGTATGAAGCAAATTCTTTCAACACAAATCCTACTGGTCCTCGTGGTGCTTACGCATGCCCTTCGAGGTCGGTTTCGTGTTGGATAGATTAAACGCAAATATACTCAACCCAAAACCTGTCTCGGCAACGAGGCAGGTTTTGTTCTTTTACATGAATCAGAAGGAGAGAAGCAGTGAATGATGAGGGTCAGATGAGGCAGGTTCATATGCAAGACACATATATGCGTTCAAGCACTGGGCTGTTTGTGGCGTGGTCTTTGGCTACTCCGCCACATGCGTTTGGGGAATGGTCGTTTTTGTCGATTGTTCAAGAAGTGAAGGGTGGTCATTTAGTTTCTTCAGTTTCGTTTGTTCGTCCGCTGGAGGAATCCGAAATTGACCGTATCTATGACCAGCCATGTATGTGGTGGGGAATGAAGCTTAAAGATGAGCCGTGGGCGCTGGTGCAGTGCCGAGCGTATTTGGACAAAAGCTACCGTCATCCTCGAGCGAGTCGAACGTTTACCGACTCTATCAAAAATACGGGAGTGTAAGATATGCACTTCCGCAAAGCGCCTGACGAAAGTGTTAGGCGCTTTTTACTTGTATTATGAAAAGAAGGACCCGGGCATGTGCCGGGTCCAAGGTGTTTTTCTAATCAGTGTCTGGCTCTAGTCCCAGCTCAAGTTCCAAATCGTGGTTCGTGTTTGGAACATACCCAGTTGCCAGTTGAAGCTCGTTTAAGGCGTGACTAATTTTTTGTCCGCGTCTACGATTGCCTGCTGCCGCAGAAAGCGAATAGAGTAGTAGTTCAATTGCTTGCTGAATTTCTGCCGTGACACCCGCTTGCAGTCGTTCGTCTGGTGCATGGAGCATTCTTTGCGACAACTCTGCCGGAAGTTGCAACAGCATTTTTCCGTATGGACTGTCAATTGCAATTGAGTGACGCACACCCATCAGTCTTGATATTTGTGCCTCAGGTGGTGGAATTCGTCCCGGTAGTTGCCGAAGGTTTCGACACCGGTCGTCCATTGGTGGGTGATACCAGGGTGCTCCACAATCAAGATGCACATGTACATTTCGCAGTGGGTCTTTCCCTTTGCGCACTCCTTGGCGTACAACATGACGCAGGTATGTCGTGCCTTTGGGAATGATACCGCCACAATTTTCACAAGGATAATTTTGTCGGGCAGTAAATTCTCTGTAGCTCCATGACTCGATTCCGTATTCAACGGGTTTCATTCTGTCCTCCTGGTTGGGGATACTCTCTGTTGCGAACTATAACGATACTAATAGCGTCTGACAAGGGTTATGTCTTTTTGGGGAACCAGGGAATAAAGTAACTTGTGGTGTCCTTGTAGTGCTGGTATTTTTCTGGGAATTTCTCCAAGAAAATATTTTCAAGCATCGGGCCGGTAACTTTTGTCACAATGTAGGTAATAAGCAACGGACTGATGAGAGCTAAGCTGCCAAAAGGCAGAGGTAGCACCATGATAGCCAGACCCCACCAAACGAGAGTTTCGCCAAAGTAGTTTGGTCGACGAGAATACTGGAATAACCCTTGGGTCATCAAATCAGCTTCTTCGGTACCTGCTTTTTTGCGGGCAATAAATATATCCAACTGTGTGTCTGCGATAGTTTCGTAGACCAGTCCAGCCAAGAACACAAGTGATCCAATAATGAGGAATGTTGCTGAATACGCAGTTGGGTAG
>CAYGOP010000049.1:0-7602 GCA_964351645.1 uncultured Candidatus Saccharibacteria bacterium
ACCGCGATAGAGGTTGAGGCGGTGAGTTTTCCTTGGTAGTTGATTTGGGGGTTGGTTTGGGCGGAGGCAGTGAGGAGGAATACGAGTCCAGCACATGACACAAAGAAAACTATATATAGTATGTATGCAATTGTATGACGAAGACCGAACATACTAATGTAATTCAGCATTAACTGGTACTTCTACGAACGGAATCGATTGCCCAACCTCATTCCCATCTCTATCAACTCGAATCACCACTCGTTCTCCGGTTGGGAGCACCCGAACCACTACCTCATCAGAGAATAATTGTTCAATGTCAGTCCCACTAGCTGATGGAAGTAGCAGGAAACCATTGCGAGTTCCTTCAATCTGTTCCACCCGTCGACTCGAAAAATCAGGCACCAGGGCACTGGATGGAGAAGGTTCAGCAATAACTGGAGCAGGAGCTGAATCAAGAGTAGCGGAAACTTCTGTCTGTTTCTCAAACTGAGAACTATTGACCTGTGCGACATTGTTTAGATTTCCGTCTGTCGGCACCATGCGAGCTGAACCAAGGAAATCAACTGCCCAGCCACCAAGCAATCCAAACCCAAGCACGAGGCACGCAACCGCTGTGGCGCGCAAGTGCATCCCTTTGGCTTTTTTCAGATGGAGAGTGTTTTGTTTTTCGACAGCATCGCGAATTTGTCGCTCTCGCTTTCTTTGTTCACTCAATTGTTTCTTGCGGAGCTCTTGCTCAACTGCTGATGACTCAGCGTAGCTCTTGAGAGAATCGACATCAACGAACCACTGACGCCCGACGAGTGATGCGGTAATTTTTTCTTCTCGAGCGAGACGAGTAACATAGTCTCGGGAATACGAAACGAACTCTGCAGCATCTTTGATTGGATACAGATTTTTCCCATCTATTTGTAGAGCGCTCGACATACGATTTGACTTTAATTATATAGTCAAACTCGATATTTTTTTGTCTTGCCTGTGTATAAAAATTAGCGATTGATAATCTCTAGAAGATTGGCTGTTTGAAGCGTAATGCCTGAGGAGCTCTTGTCTGAAGAAACTGTTGTTTGTGAGCTGGCTGCAAAGATAGCCAATGCAATGACCGCAGCTATAGCAGTGGAAATCAAGGGTGACAGAAGCACCACCGGACTGAGCTTCTTTGGCTGATTAATCACTGACTTTGGTACAAATGTTGCAGGCTTTGTACTGAGGTTTGTTTTTGGTGCTACAGACTGCATTGAGACAACTTTTGCTGGCTTAACTTTAGCTTCAGGTACTAAAACTTCGGTAATTTCAACAGGAGCTACTACAGCATCGTCTATAGGTTCAGCCTCTTCTACATCATCATAGGTCGAAACAGACAACTTACCGGACAAAGCGACTTCTGGCAGTCCTTCTGACTTAAAAGTGGTGACTTTCTTTTTACTACCCGAGATTTTAATTTTCTTCGCTTGAGCTGGCTCTATCCGTACAAACTTTGGCACAGGTTTTTGCTTCACCTCGGGTGACTTGAAGCTGGGAATCAAAGATTCTTGATCTTGTTCGTACGATATTTTAACAAAATGCTCTTCAGTATCACTCGCTCCTTCGGAAGCCGAGATTCTTTTGGCGGTTTTATTTTTGAGAGGAGAATTCACTTTAACCAGTTCTGTCTTTGTTTTAATAGCTGAATCGTTAGAACGAGAAGTTTTGTCTGCAGTGGCTTTTGAGCGCTTTCCACCTTTGTGCTCAGTGAGAGAGTCAGGATTCACAAACCAAGTCCTACCAACGAGTCGAGCGTCTACTTTCTTTCCTCGACACAGTTGACCAACGTAGTCAGACGTATACTTAAAACGCTTAGCAACCTCGGAAGCTTTCACGTACTCAACCCCATCAAAAACAACTGAATCCATATCCCTATTATTCTATCAGACAACGAGCAATAAAAAAGCACTCATGTGCATTACACGAGAGCTTTTTTATCCGAGATACTGTTTATTTATTGATAGAACTCACAAACATCTCTTTTAGAAGAGTTGGATTTGCGGTGCCTTTGGTCGCTTTCATACCTTGCCCAACCAAGAATTGCAGTGAAGCTTCTTTCCCAGCCAGGTACTGCGCAACCACTTCAGCATTGTCAGCGATAATCGTGTCAATAATCGGCTGTAGAGCAGAAGAGTCTGATACCTGGAGTAAGTTATTCTTCGTCGCAATCTCTGTTGGTGTTTCAGAAGAAGAGAACAATTGTGGAAGCATATCTTTTGCTACCCGCGAGCCAATTTTGTTCTCACTCACTAATTGAATAAGGTCGACAAAGTGCTCAGTTTTTACATCAGTAAGATTCTTTGTCTCCTCTGAAAGCAAAGCCAGCATGTCTGACGTAAGGTAATTACCAGCTAGCTTTACAAGAGCCTGGTCGTCTTTAAACTCTGGAAGCACTGCAGCAAAGAAAGAATCTATTTCAGCGTTAGAGATTATGACCTCAATTGCGTCACTCGTTAATCCGAGATTTGTGTACAATTCCCTTTTTTTACTAGGTAAAATTGGCATTTTCTCGTCTAGACGTGACGTACTAAAATCAACTACTTCTGATGTCTTAATTTTTGGAATATCAGGATCTGGGAAGTAGCGGTAATCCTTCGCTGTTTCCTGTGAGCGCTGGACGAAGGTGCGTGCCTTATTCTCATCCCCGCCCCTAGTCTCTTGAGATACGACTCCCCCATTTTCAAGCACTTCAATCTGTCGATTGATTTCGTACTCAATTGCTGACTCAACAGACTTAAACGAGTTTAGGTTTTTCACCTCTACCTTGGTTCCAAAAGTGTCATTTTTACTTACAGAAATATTTGCCTCAACGCGCATCTCCCCCTTCTCCATATTGGCCTCTGAGATATTAAGAGTCCGGAGGATGAGCTGTAACTCTCGAGCAAATCTACCCGCCGTCTGAGCATCATGAATCACTGGCTCAGTCACCAGCTCCATGAGCGGTACTCCTGCCCGATTGAAATCAACCAAACTCTCACTCCCTTTGTCGTGCTGACTTCGTGCTGTGTCTTCTTCTAGGTGCACTCGGGTGAGCTCAACATTTTCTAATTTCCCACCGACTAAAAATGGATACGCGTACTGACTGATTTGGTACGCTTTTGGAATGTCTGGATAGAAATAATTTTTTCTATCGAACTCTGTGTAATCTGAAACATCCGCGTTGACTGCTCGGCCAAACATCAGCACCATTTCGATTGCTTGCTTGTTCGGCACCGGAAGAGTCCCCGGGTGTGCCATACAGACAGGACAAATGTGTGCGTTCGGCTCAGCGTGGTGAGGTTGGTTTTTACACGAACAAAACATTTTGCTCTGAGTGTTTAACTCAGCATGCACTTCTAAACCAATTGTTGGGGTGTACGACATATATTGGAACACTTACTTATTAAGAATGTTCCTCATTGTACTTTTCTCGCAGGTGACTTACAAGAGAATCTTGAAGTAATTTTAGTGTCTCTGGCTCTTCACTACTGGTAACAAGGACACGATTCTTAGTTTTTTCAAGTCCTTTGAGGACAGTGTCAATTTGCTCTTGATTTACAAGGTCTTTTTTAGTAAAAATAATCCACTCTTCCTTCTCTGAAAGGTCATTACTGTAGTTATTTAGCTCTTCTCGAATTGTATAATATGCAGAAACTGGGTCTTCATGCTCTAGAGAGACGACATGAAGGAGCATTTTTGTTCGAGATACATGACGAAGAAACTTGTGTCCAAGACCTTTTCCACTGGAAGCACCCTCAATCAGTCCTGGGATATCGGCTAAAACGAAGCCATACAAATCTCCTAAGTGTGGCTCAAGCGTGGTAAACGGATATGCTCCAATTCGTGAGTGGGCATTGGTAAGAGCATTGAGCAGTGTAGACTTCCCTGCATTTGGGTACCCTACAAAACCAACATCCACCATAAGTGCTACTTCAATCAGGAAGTCTCCTTCTTCACCGGGAATACCATCTGTCTGTTCTTCTGGAGACTGGTTGGTTGATGATTTGAAATGTTCATTTCCCAAACCACCATTTCCTCCCTTGAGAATTTTTTGTGTTTCTCCAATCTGTGTTAATTCAAAATAACGCTTTCGTGCGATATCAGTCACTCGTGAGCCAACCGGGATATCAATGAAAAAATCCTCTCCGTTTTTTCCGGCCTGACTTTTGTTTGTACCCGACTCTCCTTTTTCTGCAGCGAAGGATTTGTTTCCCGTATACTTAGACAAGCGATTGAGGTCCTTTACGGCGCGTACGTAGACATCACCACCATTTCCTCCATTCCCACCAGCTGGACCAGCCATTGGTTTATATTTCTCATGGCGCCAACGAACAACGCCGTTTCCACCGTCGCCCGCTTTTGCGTAAATTGTTAGCTCGTCTACAAACATATAATGTGAGCACAGTACCCCAGATGGGCGTATATTGCAATGAAAATATAAGAAAAAAGAAGGTTCTTAACCTTCTTTTACTTCTCTGTATTCAACCTTGGGAGGAGTCTCTTGCCTGAGCCATTTACTACCTATGGTACTGGCAACACTCATCAGGAGTGAGCCAAGGAGTGCGTACCAGAATCCATCCACTTTGAATCCTTCAATAAAGGACGCTGCGAATAGGAAGATTCCGGCATTGAGTACAAACGCAAACAAACCAAGGGTGAGGATAGTGATTGGTAATGTAAGTACCAACAAGATTGGTCGCACGATTGTATTCAAGAGTCCAAGCACCAACGCAGCAATCAAAGCGGGGTAGAAACCAGCCACCTCAATGCCGTCTATAAACTCAGCAATGAGGATGAGACCTAAGGCATTGAATAGTAGTCGGTATAACAGATACATATGGCTATTGTAGCGTACATTTATTTTTGCACCACAGTCCACCCCTCGTGTAGAAGCGGTTCAGCTTTTTTGAATTTTAATTCTTTTGTTTCTGCACCATTAGTGATAGTGACTATGTCATTTCGAGAAAACGTCTGCTCCCTGACCACTGGCGCTTGTCGTCCGGCAGGCTTTTTTTCTCCGGTTTCTCCAGCAGACTGTTGAGCAACTTCAGCTTCACGCTTACGCTCCTCTTCTTCTTTGACGATTTCTTGTGGCTGTACTCGTGGCAACACTTCAGCGACTCTATCAAATACCACTGCCTGCATTTCTTTAAATAAACGAGTTCCTTCTTTTCGGTACTCAATAAGTGGGTCTCGTTGACCATACGCACGTAGGTTTACACTTGAGCGAGTAAAGCCCATTACCTCGAGATGCTCTACCCATAACATATCAATCATTTGCAGGAAGAGTCGACGTAGCAAGTCGGTAAACACTGCATCTCCAAACTCAGATTTCTTCTGGGTAATAAGCGCTTCTGTTTCTGGATGAGCTTCAAATAACTCTGACAAAACAGCAGTAATTTCTGCTTCATCACTCTGGAGTAACTTTCGACGCCGACCGTAGATAGCTTGTCTTTGTTGGTTCAACACGTCATCGTAGGCCAAAATTTGCTTTCTTGAATCGAAGTGGAAGCCTTCAATTTTCGTTTGTGCACTTTCGAGCGTACGCGAAATCATTCCCATTTCAATTGGTTGGTCTTCAGGGATTTTGAATGTACCCATGAGACTTTGTACACGCGAACCACCGAACACGCGCATCAGTGAATCATCCATTGATACAAAAAATTGCGTTTCACCTTTGTCTCCCTGACGCCCTGAACGGCCCCGTAGCTGATTATCAATCCGGCGCGCTTCGTGTCGCTCGGTACCAAGCACAAACAAACCACCAAGCTCTTTTACCTCTTCAGCTTGCTCTTTGGTGGCATCTGGCCCACCAAGCTTAATATCTACTCCACGCCCAGCCATGTTTGTAGCGAGAGTTACCGCACCTTTTCGTCCTGCAGCAGCGACAATCTCTCCTTCACGTTCGTGATTTTTGGCGTTTAGCATTTCATGGGTCACTGAGGCTTTGTCGAGCGCTGCTGAGAGACGTTCGTTTGATTCAATTGAGGCAGTACCAATAAGGATTGGTTGGCCGGTCGCATGAACTTCTTTTACCTTCTCAATAATCGCTGTAAACTTTCCAGATTCGTTTTGGTAGATGAGGTCGTTACGGTCGAGTCTCTGTACTGGTCGATTGGTTGGCACCGGAATCACCTCTAAGTTGTATACGGTGAAAAATTCTTCTTGAGAAGTAAGGGCAGTACCAGTCATACCTGAAAGCTTGTCATACATTCTGAAATAGTTCTGATAGGTAATCGAAGCAAAGGTCTTTGACTCTTTTTGAATCGTTACTCCTTCTTTTGCTTCTACGGCTTGATGCAGTCCTTCTGACCACCGTCGCCCTGGCTGTAGTCGTCCGGTGAATTCATCTACAATAACTACCTCACCATCGCGCACCACATACTCTTTATCGCGCGAAAATAGCGCTTTAGCGCGTACTGCGGTCTCAAGATGATGTACGTATCGAATTCCTTTATCTGTGTAGATATTCTCGATTCCAAGCATTTTTTCTGCCATCTCGATACCAGCATCGTTTAAGGTTGCGCTCTTTAGTTTTTCATCGACAGTGAAGTGCTCTTCTTTATGGAGACTCTCGGCAATCTTGGCAAACGTTGGATAGAGGTTTTCTGTATCAGTGGCTGGTGCTGAAATAATCAGCGGTGTTCGCGCCTCATCAATTAAGATTGAGTCGATTTCATCCACCACTGCATAGGCATGGTGCGGCTGTCGCAGACGATCTGCTTCGTATTCAATATTGTCACGCAGGTAATCAAAACCAAACTCACTGTTTGTACCGTAGGTAATGTCAGCCGCATAGGCTTCTTGCCGAGTACACGGACGAAGGAATTCATGCACTACTTTGTATGAACCTTCTTCATCTCGTAGCTCATCCAACTCTTGATGAGTTCCATCATATAAAAACGACTCGTTGTGATTGATGACTCCCACTGACAAACCAAGTGCAGCGTAAATCTGTCCCATCCAGACTGCATCACGACGAGCAAGATAATCGTTTACGGTAATAACGTGTACTCCTTTCCCAGTGAGTGCATTGAGGGTAGCAGGCAAAGTTGCTACGAGCGTTTTTCCTTCACCGGTTCTCATCTCAGTGATTTTTCCTTTATGGAGAATCACGCCACCGATAAGTTGCACGTCGTAGTGACGCAGTCCAAGTGTGCGTTTGGCAGACTCACGCACCAGTGCAAATACTTCAGGCAACATCTCGTCTAAAGACTCGCCAGCTTGCACACGTTTTTTAAATGGCACGAGTGACTGCGCCAGTTCTTCTTCTGAGAGCTTGGCTTTGCTTTCTTCATAATTATTAATTTCCTGTACGAGCGGTTGAATATGTTTAAGCTCCTTTTCGTACGTAGGGCCGAAAAATTTATCCAAAAATGACATTAGGGTAGTATATAGCAGATTTCAAAAATACAAAGCAAAATCACCCTATTTGGGTGATTATGCAATAAACTTTACACGGAGATGGCGTACCGTCTCCGCGCTCGTTACTTTTTTTTCTTTGGAGCGGCCTTCTTCGCTACTTTTTTCGCCGGTGCCTTTTTCTTAGGAGCGGCTGTCTATGAAGTCTAATTTTAGTGCTTCTTAGTTGGATTCTTAGCATCAGTATTTATAGAT
>CAYGOP010000050.1:0-7263 GCA_964351645.1 uncultured Candidatus Saccharibacteria bacterium
CTGTTACAACTAAGCCTTTTTTGAGTAGATTAAAGAAAGTATCCATAAGCGATTATAAATTTGA
This sequence comes from uncultured Candidatus Saccharibacteria bacterium, assembly GCA_964351645.1. Lineage (GTDB taxonomy): Bacteria > Patescibacteriota > Minisyncoccia > Phycocordibacterales > UBA918 > OLB19. Next base: position 65 of record CAYGOP010000050.1, read on the forward strand.
AAATTTGCACATAATTAGTTTCTAAATTATATCAGAACACAGAAATAATTATGGCGACTTGTTACCCACCTTTATTCTCTACATCTACTTGCCAGCAATACTAGTCGACTCATGAGACAGGGCTAATCTTTTAGATGTTCTTCAAAGTAAGTAATAACCATTGCAATATCGTTATCCTCTAGCACGTGCTTTGATTTATTTTCATTCAGCCAATGCACCGCTGCTGTAAACTCTGATTCAGTAATTCCTGATTCTAGCCCTGGTTCATGTAGGTCAGCTCGAAAGAGCTTTTCTACTTCAATTCGCTCATCTTCATCAAGCTTTCCGTACAGTCTACTCATGGTGTCTTTAAACTCCTCTGGAGTGATTCTTTTTGGCTTTGGTGTATCAAATAGTCCCATATTTCACAGTATATCAGCTTGTGTAAGAAAAGAGTATCTCACCCGTCATAGGTGGCGGAAAACAATAAAAAACGTTCTTTACACAGGGAATTCACCGAAACAACGTACAAGGAACCCACTACCCTACTATTCGTCACTACTCTCATTGCCAGCAGCTTGCCGGCCAGTAGCGTGATGGCGAATACCGAGCGATTCACTTTGGCCACCTATGAAAGCCAAGACCATTATATCCGGCAAAAAATACGCGAGCATATTGGGTATGACCCACTGCTTGAGATTATTGCTGGTTGTGAATCAACTGGGAACCCTCATCAAATCCAACACTGGAATACTGATGGTAGCCTCGTGAAGAATCCAGACTCGAGCGCGAGCGGAGCTATGCAAGTACTCCTGCAATACCATTCAGAGTGGATTGATGCAGAAGGTCGAGACATGCAGGATATTGACGAATACATGATGTGTGTTGACACCTTGCTTGAAGAACAAGGATACGGAGCCTGGAACCCATCCAAGCACTGCTGGGGCCGATACTCCCATCTCGGCACCCACTAACACAATGACGGCACGCCCCCTGGGCGTGCCTTTTCTTATTTACTCATCTGTACTCTCGTCTGCACATTGTATTGTCCAGTCCCTTCAAGATTCATGTTTTCTTGATACTCGCGTATGGCCGACTGTGTTACTGGTCCATAATATCCAGTTGCACCTGAAGCAAAGAGTGCGTCTCGGGCTGAGCCTTGTGAATAGAACATCACATACAGTTGCAACAGCTGCACTTTTGGCCCCTGCTCACCAAAATACATCGGCTCAACTAATATCTGCGGCACCACTGCGAGTAATTTTTTAATATCATGTAAAGCCTCACCTTGTTCAAAGAAAACTGAGTCTTTCATCGCATCTTCGATTTCATCAGGCAGAGAATATTTCTTATCAAAAGCTGCTTTAAATTCGGTCGGAAACTCAGTAACTAAAAACTCAGCGTAGTCATCTTCGTCTTCATCAACCTTCCTCAGAATGTCTCGCAAAAAAGACATTTTTTCTTTCACGGTAAATTCATCTTTCAGACGAGTGTACGGGTCCACAAAATCTCCACTCTTATCTTTTATTTCAAAGTGAAGATGATACACACCGTCAGGTGCATTTCCCGTATCACCCACTGTTCCAATTAAGTCACCGACTGACAACTCATCACCGACATCAATATCTGCAATGGAATCAAGGTGCATATACCGGAAAGACTCTCCCCCTGGATTTGCCGTATAGACATACTTACCAGCACTCGGACCTGTCCCTTTACTTGTCACCACTGCTTCGGTCGGAGACACTATTGGCGTGCCTTTTGGTGCCAACATATCCTGACCTTCATGTGTCCGCGTACCACCGCCACGTGGCTCTCCAAAGTCAGGCACCAGGGTTTTGATATCTATCCCAAACAAAACTGGGGCGGGAATCTCCTCGACGATATCTTTACCTAAATCACTCGTATCAACTCTTGAGCTATGCCGCGCGAGCGCAAACTGAGGACTTATAATTGCCAGACACAATAGTGTCGAGATAACATATTTCATAGCTAATCTAATTTGAAAATTCAACGTCAACCATTACTTCGTGCCGACGCATAAATGGAACCGATAGTGGTGGATTATACCCAGCATACGTAAAGCCACCAACCGTACTCACTTTATCTTCAGTAAGCAGGCCACGAAGCTTCCCTTTTTGGGTCTCAATTCGCTTACTAGTCGCAAACCAAGAAAAGCGTTTCACTGCGACTGTGTGTGAGGGCACTTCCCGCAGATTGACCGCAGGATTATTTGGTACAGGAAGCGTTTCTGGTGTGTATTTTGAAGGCAGGATAAAGGCTATCATTCGGGTACCGCTGGCTGTATCAGATGACAAAACTGGTGTAGTCATAGCAATTTCTTCAGATTTTGACTCAGTAGAAAGTACTGGCGAAGTCATCGCAATTTTTTCCTGCACTTGATTATTTCCAAAAATATAATCAGCCACTAAACCAAATCCCGCGCGTAGCGCATCTGCATCATCAGCTGTCGAAACTTCTGTTTCAGCCACAATATACGGTTGATATTTCCGAATCTCATATCCACTTCGAACTTCCAGCACCTCATAGTCTGGCTGTTCTATACCGCGCAGCACATACCAGCTTCCCGCACTCCAGAGAACTAAGCAAACTAAGACAATAAGTGAAAAACCGAGTGGACCGTACATTACGTACAGTATATCACCAACTTAGGCTTTGAAGTTCGTTATTTCTATTATTTTCCCAGATGAATCAACGCAGTTCGGATTGCTTCTTTGGTATATTCTTTACGATTCAATCTTCCCCCAGTCATAATCCCAACTAGTCCTTCTGCAGCGCCAACATTAGGATTATCTGTCAGACCTGCTTTGACGGAAGCTTGGGTCATATCGAGCCCTTCTTCCATCATATGCTTCATCACTTCAGCGGGCGCCTCCCACGCAGAGGAGAGCCCTATATGGAACTCACTCCCATCAAAAATCGCACAGACACACACATCCATAAAACCTGACTTCGTGTGCGGCACCGCCATCAGACCTGACTCCAAACCAAAACTGTAGGTTGCACCTACAAATGCATTCTTCGCTCGATTCATAGCCCCCTGAATAGTCTCATCTAGGGTTTTCGGCTGGCCTGACACACCAGAAGGTACATCTACTGCCTGTACATCTGCTGTAGCGATAAGCGGATATTCTTTTGCAATCTCAGCTAGTGCCGCTACTTTTACTTTATTTGTAGAGCCAATGTGTAAAATCATGTCTCACAGTATAACAAATACCTGGTCTGCTTTGAAAAAACACTACCTCTCCTGGTAGTGTTTTTTCTTTAATATCTATCTTGTCCTTTCAGTAGTTCAATAACCTGTTCTTGTGTGAGCGCAATCCAAGGTGAACTTTCTGGACTTGAAGCAGACGCAGCTGGGCTTTCTCCTTGGTTCCACCACTTGGCTCTAAATGGCACTCCATCAAATATCACTCTGTCTCCGGCATCGTACACTGCCCAGCCATACCACTGCGGGAACATATTTGCTGGGAGCTCTAGTTGCTCCATCGGCTTATCGTCTGGCAATACAGGACCAATCAATTGCCATGGTGTTTCCCACGCTTGCAATACCGGATTATCTGGCAAGTCGTTCTTCGTCCACCACTTCGCTTCATACACACTACCGTGCCAGACCACTTTCGTGCCCTTTAGGTACACTCCTGTATCTTTCCAGATTTGGTATGGGCTCGTTTCAGGATTATCAACTACATGTTCATTTGCTTCTGGGTCTTCTACTGTGACCATTTTTGCGCTTTGCACTAAATCACCAGTGAATCCCATTCCAAGCACATTAGAAAAACCAAAGGCCGGTGCAGTTACTCCACTACATAAGTCTGAAACTACTTTCACATCTACATAGTTCGCTCCACACGGAATATCGCGATTAGCCGACCACATCGACATTCGTCCAATCCCCTTCTCACGTGCAAAGGCATTGAGTGCAATCGCATCTTCAATCGAAAAGACTTCAGCAGGTACATCATTTTGACCAATCATCGGTGTCGCGCCAATTTTTCTCCAAATACTTGAGCCCTCCAAACTAATTTCAGCCAATTGATACAGGACACTGAGCTGACGATGAGTCTCTGTCAGTGCCTTTTTTGAAGCTTCAGCCATTGAATCAGAGTCATCTTTACTTCCTCCGTAGTCCATCGTCATGACGTTTACTCCTGCAATGTCGAGTCCTTGCTCCAATACCTTTGCGACCGCATTTGTACCATCGATAGTTAACCCTTGAGGAGCAACCGGAAGCGTCAACCAAACCGCGAGCTCACGATTTTCTGCTCGGTACTCTTTTTGTAGCTTGGCAATCACTCGAGCTCGTCGTTCAGCAGCTTCGAGATTAGTGAGTCCTTCTTTTTCCAAATCAAGGTCAATCGTGTTTATCTTGTAGCGCTCTATAACAGATCTGTACGCCTGCGACAGCTCTTCGTCATCAGTACACAACAATGCTAACTCGGAGTTCAACAATCCACCAAAAGAAACAGCAATGCGACCTCCCTGCAATTGAAAGCGAGCGATTCGCCTATCTAAATCTAAGGTCTCGGCAGCTTCATCCATCGTGTAATAACCACCCCACGTCGGAGTACACGGCGCATCTGGAGCAGATACAATGAAAGACAGCACAACATCTGAATTTTGTAACGCTCCGCGCTGTTCAAATGAATACGCCGGCACAGAGGTCACATCAACATACCCAGCAAACCAAGGCTCTAGATTTTCTACCACTTCTTGTTCTTGCCACTTCTCAAAGCTGAGCGATGTTCCGTATGAACATCCAAGTACGATAACAATCACAATAAATAAGCGAAAGAGTGAGAGTTGTTGCCTTGTCTGAACTGGTACTGATTCTTGAGTTTCCATAAATGTTTAATTATTCTTTGCGGTTGATACTCTGCGCCACGGCATGAGAGCAGTAAGACTGGCTGCTTTTGGCTGATTCACTTTCACTGGCACTTCTACATACAGCCAGTCAACAAGTGCTAGCCACAAGTCCACAAACATATTCCTCACCCCGATATAAGCGACGATGGCCCACGACGCAGCAAATGCATTGAATCCAGCAAAGGCAGCATTTCCCCAGTTCTGCCCTTCAATATTTCTCCACAGAGTAAAGAGTGAGAAGCCCACAATAAGGAGTGGTGAAACAAGGTATGGCCAAGCTGTAGCGGTTCGGTTTTTTACTTTTGGTGTTCGAGCAAACGGAATCTTCTTGGTGGTAATTGCTTGCTGAAGAGACTTCAGTGAGCCAGCAATATTTACCGGCAAAAGAATCAGATTGAAACCGTAAATCCGAAAGATGTCTGAGTATTTATATCGGCAGTATTTTAAGTCCATCGACATCGCTATAAAGTAAGGTACTGCTGCCAGAAGAACTAACGGACTCAAGAGTCTTCCGTCGTACGGATACGCCAGCAAGAACACCAACCCAATACTCGACCAAGCAATCGACACCATGTAGTTTGTTCGAATCAAAAATTCAAGTTTCGACACTGGCCGACCTTCATGCTTTCGTTTGTGAGAAAGTCTGAGCAATTTTGGGAAGATGAGGAGACCACCGTTTGCCCATCGTAATCTTTGTACTACCAACGAGCCAAAGTCTGGTGGCGTCGCACTATAACTGAGTCGCTCTGGGTAATTCACCAAACGCCAATCCTTGAGCGCCAAGTCGATACTTGATTCAGTGTCTTCAATTACCGTATGGTCTTGCACATACCGCTTAATTTCAAACCCGCCGACAAACTCACTTTCAACAATATCTTCCAGTGCTTGTTTACGAATCACCGCGTTTGCCCCTACCCAGAAGGTTGCATTGTAGTAACTCATTCCTTGATGAATAATGTGCTGAATATCTGTCGTTGCTCCAGACAGACGCTCGAGGCGTGAAGACGCACCTCGAAAAGATGAGTACGGCGTCTGGACTACAGCCACATCTTTATTGTTTGATTGTTGCAGGAAGTACACCAGTCGTGAACAGTACTCGCGAAGCAAAACAGAGTCAGCATCTAAGGTGAGAATAAAGTCGGTATCTCTCACCACTAAATCAGCCTCCTTTTTATTCTTTGTCTCCATTAAAATAGTTCCATCACACGTTTGTTCAGTGTGATACATTCCACCCATTAAGCCGATGTATGAATTAAGATTCATCGCTTTGTTTCGCTCATGAGACAGCGAGATGTAACGCTTTCGTTCAAACAATCCAACCTTGGCACCAAAAATCCACACCAGCCGATTACATAGTTGTTCTATTCGACTTTCAGAAAAAGACACTCCTTGTTCAAACAAAACAATCATTTCTTGGGCATCTTTTCGCAAATCAGTCGCCAGCTCACAAAGTACCTGCTCTGCAAAAAAGACGTCCACATGGTCTTCGGTTTGTTCATCCTTGGCCATTTGCTCTAGCCACTTAGCAGACCACACGTACTGGGAAGCAATCTTTTCAATAGTGTTCTTACTAGCTCTAAAACCATCACTTTTAATTTCTTGGCGAACCCGAGTCGCTTCAGCATGTGGTTCTGACAATAGTGACTCAATCGCCTCAGGCAAGGAGTATGTTTGCTCCATTCTCTCTTTGTCTTCAGGTTTTATTTTGAAAGGGTCATCATCAAGCAGTAGCACCACCTTAATATCAGAAAACTCCTGCAGGGCTGCTGAGAGGAGCGTCATCCGAATCACCTGCACCTCTTCACTATATGAAGGAACCAAAACAGTGATAGATGACTTATGCTCAGCAAAGTGTGCATCAAGCAGACGTTGTGGAGTGCGGACATGTTTCTTAAAACTTTGGAGAGCCCCCTGCCGAGTAATAAGGTACGTCAACGCTGACAGCGTCAAGAAAAACATAGTCAGTGTGTAGCCAAAGACTTGAGTTGTAAACTGATAGCTTTGCGGCCCATCAATCAACTGCCGGATAATAACTGAGGTCAAATACAGAAACCAAAAAATAATTGTCAGAACAATGGCTATGCGACTGTACGCAATTGCAAAATCAGATGGCTTGTCGTGCAAAAATGACAACGGTTTCGTATTTTTTTCTGCTCCCCACTGACGACGAAAAACAATCTGCCCTTCATTACTGACAGTTTTCTTATTTTTTTGCTGCTTATTCTTAAAAAGATTCATAAAATACAAACGCGCCGAAAATATCACTTCGGTACAGATTTTTCCTGTTTTGAACTCACTACGCCCCAGTACTTATATTGAGTAGATTTTTAGCA
>CAYGOP010000051.1:0-7049 GCA_964351645.1 uncultured Candidatus Saccharibacteria bacterium
GGGTGTTATTTTGCAGGGAGAGTTTGGACATTGGTGAGCTGGTGCCGATGCCGACACTATCGCTAGCTGCTTGGGTAAATAACAGGTGCGTATCAGTATCACCCTCAACCCTAAAGTTATACCCGCTTAATCCCACTTGATTTACAACTATCTCCGACGATCCAATATCAACCGCATTACCCGTAGAGCCTGGAGCAAAGACCATATTTTTACCTGAAGGAGTATCAAACGTGACTGTTCCTGCACCGTTCAAATTAATATCTAGATATGAAGCGCTCTGGTCATCAAACCCGTACAGTCGGAACCCTTGATCATCAGCAGACTGAGCGACGGTCAGTTTTGCAGCTAGTGTTGTAGTGCCGATGCCAACATACCCTGCAGCTCCATCAATTGTCATCCAACGGTTAGTAGTATAATTTGCACCAGCGAAGCCGATAGTACCATCTGAGTCGAGACTGATTTGATTGTCTGCTGTTCCATCGAGGCCTGATCCTACAATTCTTCTATTATTTGCAGATTCGGAAACTAGACGCAGTTGAGCTGCTGTGGAATCGGTACTTTCGATTGTGAGTAATGAGGTGTTACTACCTCCACTTATATGCAAGAGCGTACTCGGTGATGATGTCCCAATCCCCACATTCCCATTCAGAGACACACTGAAAATATCACCATTGAGCGTATCAGTAATACCAAAATAGCCATTCGTGGTAGTGGCAAGCAGTTCAAGACCAAAGTCTGGTGTATTATCGCCAATACCAACTTGTCCAGTATTAAGTACGGCAAAGAAATCTCCATCAGCTGCATCATCACTCGAAATAAAGAACGCATCTGGATTACCTGCGTCGGTACCAGCATTCATGCTAATTTCTATCTTAGCATCAGGAGTTATATCACCTAGACCAAGGGTAGTATTTTGAAATCGAGCGACTTCATTAGTGTTAGTGAAAAATCTTATGTTATTTGACGGAGAATTACCTTCGATGCGAGATGCGCCCGTATTCCAACCAATAGCGTTGTCAGATGCGAGGTATAAATTGTCACTCAGATTGACATCACCATCGTTTTGGACAGAAATTCCTTCATCTTGCCCATCACCAGAAAGATAGTTTGAGCCAAGGGCAATGTTGGCCGTTGACCCACTCAGGGTCAATCCAGTACCACCAAGAGTGAGTAGTGACCCATCAAAAGTAAAGAGTGACGAGTAGTCGAAGTCACTCGTTCCATTCATAAACGGAATCTGATTATCAGTACCGTAGTCAGTGAATGAACCGCCACCAAGACCGAGGGTTGAGGTGGCGACCCACGCAAAGCCAGCACCAGTAGTCTGGAGTACCATGCCATTGGTACCGGCGCTGTAGTTGTTGTCGTAGAGGGCGCCGGTGACCCCGAGTGAGCCAGCGACCGAGAGTTTGTAGTTGGGGGTGGTGGTGCCGATGCCAATGTTTCCAGTACTGAGTGTCGTGCCAGTACCATCAACACCTGTACCGAAGATGAGGTTGCCGATGTTGAGTTGGTCGTCTACAGTGTTGCTTGGGAATTCGACGTCGTAGCCGATAATGATACCGCGATTGACGGCAGTGGCGGACTCTCCGGCTTGATAACCAATAGCGATGGTACCAGTGCCATTATTTACAAGCAACGTCTGTCTTCCAAGGGCAATATTTCTATTACCACCATTATTTGCAAGCGAGTAATATCCTAGTGAAATGTTGTCTGAAGCTGTAGAGGCTAGAACAAGCGAATTTTCTCCTATAGCAATATTGTTACTGCCGGTGGTCAAATTATTCATGGATACTAATCCTGCTGCAAAGTTACTATCGCCAGTTGTAAGTGTACTAAGACTAAACTCACCAAAAGCAAAGTTATTACCTGCACCTGACTGCACACTAGTTGATGTTGCGCCGAAGAGATAGAATGAATTACCAGAAGGAGCAACACTAGCAAATAAATTACCATTGAGACTCAGATCTCCCCAGATATCAAGCTTGCTCGCTGGTGACGTGGTGCCGATGCCGACATTTCCGCTTGCATCAATCCGCATTCTCTCAGCGTATGAAGTAGCTCCAGTCTGCTGTCCGAAGACTAAAGACGGGGAGTATACTCCCGCTCCTGTATTTGAGACAATTCCCATGTATCCATATTGAATATTCCCATTCGTATTATTTGCTCTATAGGTGCTAAACGAACCTGTGTTATCAAGACTTTCATAGTTTCCAAGGATAAGAGAGGACGAGAGATTTGAGCCAGAATACGGCCACGTTAGAGAACCGCTTGTTGGTGAGTAGACAGTTGCTACATTTCCTGCGGTATTCAAACCACCACCTGCCGTAATACTTCCCAGAGCATTAATAAATCCATCGGCTTGCACATCTCCATCTTCATCAATCGTAAAGCGTGCCACATCATCTGAAGTACCAAATTGGGCAATAATTTGATTTGCAGTTGGACTGCTGAGGTATACATCAAGTTTAGCGGATGGTGAGGTAGTACCGATGCCGACGTTACCAGAGCTGAAATCACCTTGAATGAGCGGCGTGGCGTTAGCAATACTGTGTTCTACAATAAATTGATTATCTACAGTATTTGATGCTCCAGCATTAAATCCAATAGCAACAACATTATCGCCACTATTACTACTCAGTGCACCGTACCCTAAACCTACTGCATAATCACCACTGTTAGAAGCTCCGGCATTAGTTCCGAAAAGTGTAAGATCAAAACCAGTAGCGCTACCTCCTGCTCCTGCTCCCACCACAGTGCTGTAAGTAAGTCCTGCGTTCCCAGCCGAAGCACCAATCATTGTTGCATACTCCCCTCCACTAGCACCTGCACCAACAATAGCACTCAGATTGGTCGATGAGCTATAAAGTACTCGAGCACCTCCAATAGCAAAACCATTTGCACTTCCAACATTCAAATTAGTCCCATCAAACGTCAAATCAGCACTGTCAGTCACCGCTGAACCAGTTTGGAATAGGAGGCGGTTGTTGGTGAATGAACCTGGAGTATCGGTCAATGAGAGGAAGTCAGATGCGCCTCCGCCACCGATACCAAGTGATGAAGTCGCTACCCACTGTACGCCAGTGCCAGTAGTCTGCAGCACCATACCGTTCGTGCCTCGTGACGCGGTATTGTCGTAGATACCGCCGGTGAGCGCGAGGTCACCGTCGACTGATAGTTTCGCGTATGGCGAAGTGGTGCCGATGCCGATGTTGCCTGCACTGGTGATACGTAGTGCTTCAGTTCCTGACGCAGAGAATGCAAGATTGCCGCCGGCTGGAGCATACATTCCAGTGTTATTCCAACCATTAACGGCACTACCATTAAATGAGTAAATTGGATCAGCAGCCGTACCAATAGCACCATCAGCACTGATATGAAATGCACCGTTCGCTAATTGATTTGAAATACTGTCACCGTCAATAAAGGCGGTAATGTCTCCATTGATTGTAAAAGCAAAGTTGGTAGGACTTTCAGCGTAGATACCAGAATCAGCGTCACCAAACGAGATGGCCGGTCTGTCGAATTCGCCAGGGGTAAACACCACCTGGTTTGCGCTTGTATCTACCAAAAGTGTCGGTGAACTACTCGTCCCTACCCGGAAGTCACCCCAGACGTCGAGTTTGCTTGATGGTGAGGAGGTGCCGATACCGACGTTACCACTTCCAAGAACAGTGACGTATGAAGTGTTATTCTCTTCCACACTAAATACCTCTCCATCATCAAGAACGCTGAACGGATTTATTTTGAAGTACGTGTTGGAATCTACGAATCCATTGGCAGATCCTGTTTTAAATGTAACGTAAGTGCCATCACCGTCGACTCCTGAATAATCCCAATTCTCACCATACACAAATCGACCAGTGTCATGTATGCGGAGAATTTCGTTAGCTGATGGGCTTCCTGTGATAGAAAGTAAGTCAGCCCCGTTGCCAGTATCATCAAAGATAGTGAGTGTTGCAGTTGCAGTTGTCGTGCCAATAGCAACTCTATCTAACGAAGTGTCTACAAACAACGTTGGGGTACCACTTGTCCCCACCCTAAAGTCACCCCAGACATCGAGCTTGGAGGATGGTGAGGAGGTGCCGATACCGACATTTCCAGAAGATGCAATACGTAGTGCTTCAGTCAACACATTGGATTGTTTGTTGGTAAAGGCAATATATGAATTGGTGTTATCACCGTCGTTGATGACAGAAATTTTTCCAGCGTTTACAAAACTCCCAGTACTGAAGTTGAGTGCAGTTCCATCCCCATCACCACCAGCGGCGTTGTTGAAATAAGTTACGGCTTCTCCTCCACTAAGTCCCAAGAAGAAGGCTGCTCCACTCCCAAAAGCTAATCCATAGTTACCACCATTATCACTCATCACACTATTCGTATCCAGTGCTACATTACCTTCAATATTTAATACTGCGCTGCCCGCCTGAGTTGAGGTACCAACGCCGACAAAGTTTCCAGCGGTGTTCGCCAAGAGCGTTGGGATTGAGCTCGTACCAACTCGGAAGTCACCCCAAACATCGAGCTTGGAAGCAGCGGTGGTGGTACCGATACCAAGATTATCGCTTGAAGTGAGGTAGGTAGTGGCGCCACCATCGGTAAAGAGCGAACTACTGCCACCAAGACATACACCATTGATAGCAAAACATCCGCCGGTGAGGTTGATACCCATGTCGAAGGTTGAGGTTGCAGTAGAAGAAGAGAAGAGTGCTCCAGCGCTATTAATCCGCAGAACTTCACTGCCGGCATTATTTAAAGATAGGAAGTCACCAGTGAAAGAACCAGACCCATCAGCAAAGTCCATCACGAGACCCGCACCGGTGAAAGCTGAGGTTTCTTGTAGAAGGCGCATGAGGTTTGAACTGGTGATGGTATTTGAATACCCACGAATTGCGTTCCCTTGGTTGGTACCTCGGCTTTCTCCCAAGAGACCAGCTGGGTCAAAGACTGAACCAGCGGTTCCGATAGTGGTCCCGCGTACACCAAAGGTTTTTCCAAAGGCAGAGAGACCGGTATTTTCTCCTTGGGTATTTGAACCAAAGTCAGCTTGAATTTCCATTCCTCGTACGACATTGCCGTAGGTGGAATTATCTTGCACTCGAAGGAAGTTGCTCGCGAGAGTAGTGGTCGCGGTTGGATTAAAGTTTACAAAGGTATTATTGCCAAACTGCACAGCACTCGCAGTACTGTTGGTAGAACCAAGGTACTGGGTGATACCCATCGTACCTGAGCCAGTAAAGTTTGTATTCTGAAGAGAGAGTTTACTGTACGGTGAAGAAGTACCAATCCCTACACTCCCGCTCTCCAACACTGTAAAGACCTCCGCTCCCCCGGTTTCAAAGAGGTTTAAAATATCATTCGTGCCGCTCGTTTGGACCGAGAGACGAGCGGTGAGGTTGGTGGTGGTACCGAGCTGGAGATCACCATCAACGTCGAGGTTCATGCGTGAGATGTTGTTGGTGATGAAGCGGAGGTCGTTGTTGGAGACCGTTCCGATGAAGCCTTGGAAGTCTTCGGCGCGGACATCAAGTGTTACTTGGTTGGTCGAGTCGATGAAGCGACCGCCGGCGTTGGCTGCACCATATACTTCAAGTAAGCGAGTGGCGGTAGTAGTACCGATAGCTAGACCGTCACTCAGTGAAGTGAGGTAAGTGGTCGCTCCTGCGTCGGTGAAGAGTGAGGCACCACCAAAACCAAGTGATGAAGTCGCCACCCACTGCTGGCCACTGCCGGTACTTTGGAGGACCATGCCGTTGGTACCAGCTGAATTGTTTGAATCATATAAAGCACCAGTCAGGCGAAGGTTGCCGGCGACGGTGAGTTTTTGGGATGGTGAGGTGGTACCGATGCCGACATTCCCATCTTGATTGATTACAAATGGTGAAGCATCTGTCCACGAACCATCATCGTTCACTCGAACAAGTAATCCATTGTTAGTTGTGCTTGATGTAATATTAAGCACTGAACCAGTATTATTTGTGGTACGTTGCGATAGGCGAAGCACATCAGCTGATGAAGTACATGTACCTGAGCTGACACTACAAAAATCAGAAAAATCTGCGAGCGAACCGGTGACATTTGCAGTGGCTCCAGCTTGTATTGCTGACCAGTCACGAACGATAGATAGCGAACTGCCTTGATTGACTATGTCAGTAGTGCCATTGCCAGTTATGTAACTATCAAAGATACGTAACGCATCTCCATCACGAGTCATATCAATTGTAGCAATATCGTTCGCATTGAGAGTAAGCAGTGTGTCATCTTGTCGCCCCAAGGCAACTTGCGCGCCGAGAGTATTCAGCGTAGTAACTCCCTGGAACGCAAAAACATCAGTACTGCTAGAGTACTCAAAGTAGCTTCTCAATAGATTATTAGCTAAACCGCTATTGGACTGACCAATGTAGAAATCACCAACAACGACTGTATCCGCAGCAATCGAGGTACTGGTAGTCGCTCCTAACAACAGGCTGTCTGCATTATCCGTGAGATATACATAAGAACCCCCATCGGTGAAGAGTGATTCTCGGAGGCCAAGTGATGAGGTAGCAACCTGAGTCCACGTATTCCCTGCTCCACCGATGAGCAATTGATTCTCGGTGATGGACGAGAGTCCGGTTCCGCCACGGGTGGCTCCGAGCGTGCCAATAGTGTCAGCCAAGGCAATATTCAGCGTACTCGTCGCCACATCCACCCACGTTGTCCCGTTGTACCCAAGCAGGTTCCCTAAGAGAACACCACTGGTGTTCACGTCTCCCAGGTCGTTGAGGTTGAAGGCACTGGCCGAACAATCTACCCAGTCCCAGGTGTCACCACTGGTTTGGTACGTGAGACAGTAGCCATCGACTTGTCCACTCGAGAGGACGTTGTCTGGACTGACGCTGTCGGGTACGTCGCCAAGAAGACCGAGCGTACCAGTTGACACTGAGAGGGTGTTACCGGTAATCACCAGACCAGTACCGGTGAGGTCTGAGATGAAGTCAGTGCCCACTACTAAGTTCGTGGTAGTCGCGGTACCAGTGACGGTGAAGTTAGTGGTGGAGGCACCAGCA
>CAYGOP010000052.1:0-6692 GCA_964351645.1 uncultured Candidatus Saccharibacteria bacterium
TTGTATAAGTTACAGATTAACGCGGCTCTGACTGGGCACTTGGTGCTCGCTACTATTCACACCAACTCAGCAGCGGGAACAGTTGCTCGTTTGATTGACATGGGTGCAGAGGCCTTTTTGATGGTGTCGACGCTTCGAGTAGCAATTGGTCAGCGGTTGGTACGAAAATTGGCAGATGATAAGTTGCCGTACACGCTTACGAAAGCCGAGCGAGATGACTTAGCAGAAAAGGTGAATCTCGATAATGTCCTAAAGGCACTAAAAGATGAGGCAATTGTAAAAGCAGATGCGACCTGGAACGATGTGCAGTTTTTCCACCCAAAAGAAAAGGGGGAAACTGAGGATGGATACAAAGGGCGAATGGGAATCCATGAGGTGCTGGAAATGTCAGCTACGATTAAGAATATGGTGATGGAAGATAAAACTGGCGACGATATTGAAGAGCAAGCTCGAAAAGAGGGGATGCTTACTATGCTTGAAGACGGTATTTTCAAGGCGGCTCAAGGAATGACGAGTATAGAAGAAGTACTTCGTGTTATTAACGAATAATTATTATGGCCACCTTTACATACACTGGAGAAGATAGTGAAGGGAAGAAGATTAAAAATACTGTTGAATCAGAGGACAGATTCGGCGTCTATGCTGTTGCTCGTGCGCAAGGTCATACAGTTTCTACCATTGAAAGCACCACTTCTTTTGACGTAAAGAAGTGGTTGAACATAGAGAAAATTAACTACCTGCTCAGTCGGGTGAAGACTGATGAGTTGGTGATGACAACGCGAAATCTGGGCTCAATGCTCACGGCCGGGCTGACCATTTCTCGCGCTTTAAATGTGGTTGAAAGACAATCAAGTAACCCTCGATTGAAAGGGGTGGTAAAGCGAGTTGTGGAACGTATCAATCAGGGTGATCCTTTTTATGAAACACTCAAAGAATTTCCTGAGGTGTTTGACGATTTGTATATTGCTATGGTTCGGGCTGGAGAAGAGAGTGGAAATCTCGCGCAGTCTCTCCAAACACTCGCGATTCAAATGGAACGTTCGAGTACGCTCATGAAAAAAGTGAAGGGCGCCATGATTTACCCTACTATCGTACTGATTGTAATGGTTATTATCGGAGTGTTGATGATGATTTACGTGATGCCACAAATTACAGGAGTATTTAAAGGGATGAATAAAGACTTGCCAGCGACCACCACTTTCTTAATTGGAATGAGTGATTTCTTGGTTGAATACACATTTTTAGCGATTGGAGGAATGATTGCTGGAGTGGCTGGTTTTATTTATTTTTTACGAACCAAGTGGGGGAAGATTGCTGCCTCATGGATTATTCCAAAGTTGCCAGTGATTGGAACATTGGCGAAAGAGACAAACTCTGCCCGTACTGCCCGTACCTTATCTTCACTGTTGAACTCAGGAGTAGATGTACTGCAATCAATTCGAATTACTGAAGAGGTGCTCCAGAATGTGTACTACAAAGAAATTTTACGTGACGCAGCAGAACGGGTTGAAAAAGGTACGGCTTTGTCAGAAACCTTCATTGAACGAAAGGACTTATATCCAATTTTGGTGGGAGAGATGATTTTGGTGGGAGAGGAGACTGGTCAAATTGCTGGAATGCTTGGGGAATTAGCAATCTTTTACGAAACAGAAGTGGAGCGGAAAACCAAAGACCTGTCTACTATCGTTGAGCCGATTTTGATGGTAGTTATCGGGGGTTCGGTAGGATTTTTTGCTCTGGCTTTAATTGCACCAATTTACTCAATCTCAGACGGTTTGAACTAGCATGATGAAATATCATACACAACAGTCCGGTTTCTCTTTTGTAGAAGCTATTGTTGTGGCTGCACTTTCAGCACTTATTTTTGGTGCACTGTTTTCTTCATTTCAATATTCACTCCAGTTAGTAAACAACAGCCGGGCAAAATTGACTGCTCAGTCGGTGGCAAACGATAGAATGGAATATTTCCGTTCACTTCCGTACGATGAGGTTGGTGTTGTTGCTGGTTTTCCAGCTGGGTTGATTCCTCAAACAAGCACAACCACTCTCAACGGAATTGTGTTTGCTGAACGGGTGCGCGTTGATTACGTCGATGATGATGCAGATGGTGTTGGTATTTTAGACTCAAATGCAATTACTACTGATTATAAACAAGTTCGGCTTGAGTATGTTTGGTGGATTGGAAATGCTACGAGTAGTATTGTTCTGATAAGTAATATTGTTCCCCGCTCAATTGAGACAAACGTTGGTGGAGGTACGGCTCGCATTAATGTTCTAGATGCAGACAGTACTCTACTGCCTGGAGCAACAGTACGGTTGTTTGGTTCAAGTTCAACTTTTCCATATGATGTAACCAATATCACTGATGCAACTGGAGCTGCTATCTTTGCAGTTCCGGCAGATAGTGGATATTCAGTGGAAGTGAGCGCAAATATTTCTGGCAATCAGTATTCTTTTGATGGTACGTATGAGGCAACGACTACTAATCCAAACCCGTCTTCTGCACCATTTGCAGTTTTAGAGTCAGATGTGTCAACGGTTACATTCCAAATTGGTGAGTTGAGTGATTTAGATATCACTGCTTACTCGACAATCATTGAGGGGTCGGTCGTAGAAGAATTCTCTGACTTATCTGGTGTTGCTTCAAGTACAGACGTTGATACTGCTCTGAATAGCTTGGTGTTAGCGGATACACTAGGTGTATACAGAAACTATGGTGCTGCGTATCTCAATACTATTTTACCGCCATCTCTGCTTGGCTGGGAAGCGGTCCGAGTCGCGGTGGATTTGCCATCTGTGGACACTACTCATTTAGTTCAATTCTTTACTGGGTCGAGCACGAGTTCTTACACTTTAATACCTGATGGGGATTTACCTGGAAACTCAGTTGGATTTGTACAGTCAGTCATAGATATCAGTACTCTAGATATTTCTACATACCCAGAAATTGTTATAGGTCTTACTCTCCAGACGAGTGACACTTCAGAAACTCCGGCTATCGAAGAAGTATTAGTATTTTATCGTGAAAGCGAATCGCCACGAGCATCAGCTACACTAGATATTACAAGCACAAAAACTATTGGTACCTCATCATCTTCAGCTCCAATTTATAAATATACAAACACAATAACGACAGACGGAAGCGGCTCAGTTGACTTGTCAGACATGGAATTTGGAGAATATACATTAAGACCAGTTGGAAGTTTTGATATCGCGATGTCCTGCCCAGGGCACCCAATTGTCCATCAGGCTGGTGAAGAAACTGATGTTGAGGTGGTGCTGGTTTCAAACGCGCTCACTACACTCAGAGTCCACGTTGTCGATGGTTTGGGTAGGTCAATTCCTGGTGTGGACGTAAATTTAAGTCGAGCTGGGTATGATGTAACTTTGCAAACGAACTCTTGCGGGCAGGTATTTTTTACAGGTGGGGTATCAGATAATTCAGATTACACTTTGACATCGAGCGCAACTGGATATAGTGATGATATACAATCTTCTTTTGCGGTCAGCGGAGATACTGTAGTAAGTGTAACTCTGATGGAATAACATGAAACGAAACCTCCCAACAACACATAGTTCAGGCATGACACTTGTTGAAGTGGTGGTGGCAATTGGTATCTACACGGTTTTAACTTTAGCAATTACTACTTCTGTCACTGCGCTGTATAAATACAACGCATATACTATTGAACAGGCAAATGAGATTGATAATGCTCGCCGAGGAATGACTCAGTGGAATCGTGATGTGAAAGAAATGATTGCCGGGGAAGATGGGACGTACCCAATTACTATAATCGATGAGCATCGCTTGGGGTACTACAGTGATACAGATCAAGATGATAATGTTGAGTATGTAGAATATGTACTCGCCTCCACCACACTCACAAAATATACGTACAATCCAAGCGGTTCACCAGCAACGTACGATTACACTACTCCTGACTCAACTCAGATTTTATCTGAGTATGTACAAAACATTAATCAGGCTACCTCAACATTCTTCTATTTTGATAATGCTGGCATGGCACTCAGTTCCACCTCACCACTGCTTGATGTACGGTTTATTCGGGCTCAAGTGATTGTAAATATTGACCCATTGCGCTCACCTGGTGAGTTTATGCTCATGTCAAGTATTGCTCCTCGTAATCTAAAAGATAATCTATAAGTATGGCT
Source organism: uncultured Candidatus Saccharibacteria bacterium (assembly GCA_964351645.1). Taxonomy (GTDB): domain Bacteria; phylum Patescibacteriota; class Minisyncoccia; order Phycocordibacterales; family UBA918; genus OLB19. Next base: position 4,174 of record CAYGOP010000052.1, read on the forward strand.
CGACAAAGTTCTCAATCAGACTCAAAAAATGGCGGGTACTTACTAGTCATGGTCTTGGTATTCGCCAGTATATTTCTTTTCATTGTTAGTTCGTTTGTGGGATATGTGGTTACACAAAACCAAATAATAAATTTTCGGTTTGAACAGCAAAAGGCGACAGAGATTGCTGAGGCAGGACTCAATTACTATAAGTGGTTTTTGGCGCACTACCCTGGTGATTTTACAAACGGTACGGGCTTACCTGGTCCTTATGTACATCAGTACTTTGATCCCGAAGGAGGAGCGATTGGAGAATTTTCTTTGGAGGTGGCCAGTAGTACCTACTGTGGCAGTGTGGCGTCGGTAAAAGTAACATCAACTGCCCATACATATGAAGATTCTTCAGCAGTGGCGATTGTTAGTGCTCGTTATACTCGTCCAACAGTGGCAGATTATTCTTTTGTGACAAACGGAGCGGTGTGGTACGGAGCAGACCGTGTGATTACTGGTCCGGTGCATTCCAATCAAGGAATCCGTATGGATGGATATCACAATTCTTTTATCGGTAGTGGGCAAACCGATTGGACATGCACAAGCTCATTTGGATGTAGTCCAGACCAAACAGTTGATGGGGTGTACACAACCAGTGGTCATGCGACTCCAGGTTTGTTTAGCTTCCCTTCTTCTCCAATTGATTTTGCAGGCATTACTCTGGATTTAGCTGATATGAAGGATAAAGCACAAAATAATGGTGGAATTTATGTTGGTCCAACTTCTCAATATGGTTACAGGATTATTTTCAACGGCGATGGCACTATTGATATTCGAGTAGTAACAGGCACGTCAGTCTATTGGGCGTACGACTCAACCCAAGGTTGGCATCAGACCGAACGTAATGTGATTACGTCCTCCTCCCTTATATCAGGAGGTAATAATGTTCCAATTGACCCTGATTGCCCATTGATTTTTGTTGAAGATAAAGTGTGGCTAGAAGGTGAGATTACTCAAAAGGTTACGTTAGCAGCAGCTGATTTGTCGTCTGGTGCGCAAACGAACATTGTTTTAAATGATGATATTTACTATACCTCTGGTGCCGACGCAGGTCTTCTTGCTATCGCGGAAGATGATGTCGACATTGGCTTGGTGGTTCCTGATGATATGAGGGCTGATGGTATTTTTGTGGCTCAAAACGGGCGGTTTGGAAGAAATCACTATAGTACAGCCTATTTAACAAGTTCTCTTGACCCGTATGTGTGCCAAGGCACGCTTACTCGTGAAGGCAGTGTTATTTCCAATGGACGTGTCGGTACACAGTGGACAGGTAACTCGTGTGGAGGCGGAACATTCGGTTCTGGTTTCCAGTATCGAGTAACCTCATTTGACCAAAAACAAGTAAACAGTCCTCCACCCCTTACTCCGGAAACTTCAGATGTATATGAGTTTGAAGACTGGCAACAAGAGGGGTAAAAACAAAGGCGGACGAAGGTCCGCCTTTGTTTTAATGTATGAAACGTAGTGATGTGAGGCTATTTCAGTACTTTTAGTAGCCTCCAAAATTCTTTTTAGGAAAGAGCAAATTACTCGCGATGCATTTTGCAATACACCCTATAGGTGTTTGCTCATGCTACAATTTTCACATATGAAAAAATCCGTCCCGCTTATCGTTGGTAACTGGAAATTAAATCCCGTTACGCAAACAGAAGCTATTTCCTTAGCCAGTGCAATCGTAAAAAAACACAAAAAATCAACAGAGCCATACGTAGCTATCGCGCCTCCCTTTGTGCACCTTAATCAAGTTCAGCAGAAACTAAAAACCAGTACAGTGGCACTGGCTGCGCAACATGCTTCTGATAAAAATATGGGCGCGTTTACCGGTGAGATATCAATCCTTCAGCTGAAAGACTTAGGGGTGGAGCTTGTTATCTTGGGTCACTCAGAGCGACGAGCAATGGGAGAGACAGATGAGCTGGTACAACAAAAAGCGCTTCTTACACTCAAGCACCGAATGACTCCAATTGTCTGTATTGGAGAAAAATCCAGAGATGAAAAAGGTGATTTCTTCACGTTTGTAGAAAACCAGTTGGTATCGCTTTCCAAAGATGTACCATCTGCTCAACTGAAAAAGATGGTAATCGCGTACGAACCAATCTGGGCAATCGGAACTGGTAAGACCGCTACGGTTGAAGATGTGAAGGAAATGCAGCTATTTATTGAAAGCGTACTCACAAAACTCTATGACCGAAATACTGCCAGAGCGGTGCGTTTGCTCTACGGTGGTTCAGTGAAACCCCAAAACGCTCAGGAGTTGCAAGCGGGTGGAGGAATGAACGGATTTTTAGTTGGAGGAGCGAGCTTGAAAGCAACTGACTTTTTAGAAATTATTGCCAAATCACAAAGCTAGAGTATGAAAAAAATTACAGAAGCAGGCGACCTGCGCGGAAAGTACGTTCTTATTAGAGCCTCACTCAATATTCCCCTCGATGATGGAGAGGTGCGCAATGCCTTTCGGATTGAACGCGCTCTCCCAACTCTGCGCTACC
>CAYGOP010000053.1:0-6407 GCA_964351645.1 uncultured Candidatus Saccharibacteria bacterium
CCTTTTGGTTCCGCTCCCGCTGGAGCTTCTAGACTTTTATTAAAAATGTCAGCTTCTTCCCAATAGGCTTGAACCGCCTCTTCGCGCTCAGCTATTTCTGACTTTGGGACAGCATCAACTACTTCTACGGTATCGTTTTCACGACCGTGCATTTTTGTATTCATATGAAATTTAGTTATGTATATCAGACATGCGATGACAATTTCTTACCATCAATGTGATGTATCAGACCACAATGTGAGTGTATCACGTGATTTTTGTTTGAAAAGCGAAAGGCCGCGCAAAAAGCGCGGCCAGCCAGTCGTAGATTGGAGTTCCACCATCGGGTGGTTCGTCATCGGGTTCAAACCAAGCAGTCTGCAACCACAGAATCTGTTGCCAGGTGAAATAGTTTACAAACCCCAACGTTGCCTCGTCCATCCACGCCACAATGTGTAGATTGAGATACATAGCTTTCTCCCAAAAAGAACCGCTCGTTTCGCCTAGTCGACACTCTACGGGAAAAACCAGTAAATGCCAACTACTCAATCCGCGTGATAGTTTCTTTTGGATTCACACCGGTTTCTATCCAGACTTTGGTTCGGCCCAGCACCTGCCCTCGCTCAGTCTCCACACTACACCTCCACACACCGTTACTGAAATTTTGTAAGCGCGTATAGCCTCGATACCCACCTGAGTTTGCGCCAGAAATAGTGTAACCAAGCCGGAACCGCTCTACCCAATCGCCATTCTTATCTTTAAACTCCCAGCGGTGAAAAATCTCTGTCTCCAGTTTTGTCGGTGCATAGACACGGGCAAAGCAGGCAATACTAGTTCCGGTCGGATGCAATTCTTTTGTCACCAAAGGCAGTTTGCGATACCACGGCTGAACTTCACTCACAATATTGTAGTTTCCTGAGCCTAATCGATTGACTGACTGTGCAATCTCTAACTGCGTGAGAGAAAGCGGGATGGGTGGAATCACATTGGTGAAATACAGCGCATTGAAGCCGATGTAAATAAATCCAACGACGACAATCACTCGGTGGGTATTTACCTGCATGAAGTTAGGAATAATGCGGTACAAAATCTGCACCACAAAAGAAACTAGCACCAACGCAATCAAACCGCTTAAAATAAAAATCCCATCCCCCATCCGACCCAAAATCACTGGAATCACCAAGACCACGTATGAGAAGAGCCCAATAAAATACAAAGCCAGGTTGTACACTAATTTATCTGAACGTTTATCAACAAACTCATTTCCCAAAATAACCGCGAGTATCAAAAGTAAGAACGGCGCACTCGCAATCCAGTCTCCACTACGACCATAAAAAATGAGCATACCTGAAAGCAAGCCACCAAACGCATACTGCATCAATATTGGTGCATACCGCTTGAAAAAGCGGGTCATAAAACCTGGTCCACGTTCAGCCACCCCAATGTATAACAAGAGCATTCCGGTTGTTGCCAGAAGGACATAGAAAAGCAGGATGAGATTGTCTACTAAGTCATCGACTTTATTGAGCAAGATGACATCAGTAATAAACCCAAGGAAGAATGCAACCGTCAACCAGTGGCGATATATTGCTCTAAAACCCGACCGGAGTGCACTGTTCATGTATGCATCATACCAAGTTGCTGACTATATAAAAAGAACGCCACACTGCTAAAGCAGTGTGGCGTTCTTTTAGGTACCTTTACATAAAAGATTCCGGCACCGGAAACGCCTCGCACAGTTCTTTGACCTCTTTGTGAATCATCGATTTTTTCAGCTCGTCATCCTTAGCCTTGAGAGCTTGAATCATCAGCTCTGCGAGTTTTGTTGCTTCTGCTTCTTTCATACCGCGTGTAGTCATCGCTGGTGTACCAAACCGAATACCAGACGGGTCCATAGCAGTTCGAGGCTCATCAGCAATCATGTTTTTATTCAAAGTAATACCTACCTCATCGAGCACTGTCTCTGCCTGCTGACCGGTAACACCGAGTGAAGAATAGACATCTGCCAAGAGTAAGTGATTGTCTGTTCCCCCGCACAGCAACCGCACATCGTGCGCTTTAAATACCGCCTCCATCGCCTTGGCGTTTTTTAATACTTGTGTTGCATACTCTTTAAAGCTTGGTTCAAGCGCTTCTCCAAAGGCTACCGCCTTGGCAGCAATTTGATGCATGTGTGGTCCACCTTGCATACCAGGGAACACTGCTTTGTTTATTCGCTTAGCTAGGTCTGCATCTTCTCGCACCACAATCATTCCCCCGCGTGGCCCTCGGAGCGACTTATGAGTTGTCATCGTCATCACATCAAATCCATAATCGAATGGATTCTTCACGACTCCGGCTGCAATCAGTCCGGTGATATGGGCAATATCCGCTACGGTATACGCCCCCACCTCATCAGCAATTTCTTTGAACTTTGCATAATCCAGCTCTCGACTGTAGGCAGAGAAACCAGCCAAGATAATCTTCGGCTTATGTTCGAGCGCCATTTCACGCAGGTTGTCATAATCAATTTCTCCGGTATCAACATCCTTCATCTTGTACCGAACAAACTTGAACACTTTATTAATCTCGGTCGTTGGATGACCGTGTGTTAAGTGTCCACCATGAGAGAGGTCCATTCCCAGCACCGTATCCCCCGGCTCCATCAATGCAAAGTACATTGCGACGTTGGCCGCCGCTCCGCCGAGTGGCTGTACGTTGGCAAAGCCAGCTTTGAAAAGCTTCTTAGCACGTTCAATCGCAATCGTTTCCATGGCATCAGTAAATTCCTGACCACCATAGTACCGCCGGCCTGGATACCCTTCGGAATACTTGTTGGTAAAGACTGAGCCCATGGCTTCACGCACCGCCATGGATACGTAATTTTCACTCGGAATCAGTTCGATACCACTACGCTCACGCTCCTCTTCCCCGACTAAAGTCGCGTAGATTTCGGCGTCTTGTTTTTTGATGAATGGATATTCTTGCATGGATATAAAATTATTTTTCTACTAACGCACAGGTACTAAAATCTGCTTGGTACAAAACAGCATCTGGGTTTTTCACGAACTTTCCGTCGATGATTTGCCCGGTTCGAGAGTTCACTTCTTTATAGACTTCTTCCATCACTTTCGATGGGTCATACCCAAGTTTGGTAATTGCTCCGGTTGCAAAGACAATAATATCGGCAAACGCATCAACCACTTGTTCTGGAGTAGCGTCTGGCTCCCCTACAATGTCTGTTGCCAGTTCGTTGGCTTTATCTCGCGCCGTCACACTATCAAAATGACCAGTGCTTTCTAAGAGTTCCTCAATAATAAAAGACGTTTCTTTTTGGTGGTTAAAAGTCATATTCGCCCGTTCTTGATTCCACTTTACAATCCTTTGAAAAAAATCCATACGTATTTTATATAATGAGTAAACGTTTCGCCTGCTAGTATAGCAAAAAGTAAATCAGGGCGGAAAGCATACGCTTTCCGCCCTGAATATCAGTACACATGCTTAGACAGAACCGCCCAAGCTCGCTCAAACACTTCTTCTTCGGTACCCTCTGCGGAAACAATCACGCACCTCTCTGGGTACTGCTCAGCTAGTGCCAAGAATCCGACTCTGAGTTTCTGCTGGAAATCACTCCCCATTGCCTCAAAGCGACCTTCTAGCATTGCGACGGTATCCGTTTCTGCACGCGCGCGGACCCGCTCCAGAATTGTTTCTGGGTCAATATCCAGAATAATCGTCAGGTCAGGTTCATGCCCAATCACCAATTCGTGTAGTGCGTCTACCAAAGCACGCAAATCTCCTCGCGTAGCTCCTTGGTAGACCCTAGTCGAATCAGCAAAACGGTCCGACAGCACGATATGCCCCCGCTCTAGTGCCGGGAGAATCGTCCTCTCTAGGTGGTCACGGCGCGCCGCTTTAAACAACAGCGCTTCGGTCTCAGGAGACCAGCGTCCCGGTTCACCTTGCACCAACAGCGCACGAATCTCCTCCGCTCCCGGAGAACCACCCGGTTCTCGCGTGTGCACTACCTCGTGACTCTCGTCCCGTAGTCGCTCTGCCACCCGACGAATAATCGTAGATTTTCCCGCTCCGTCTACTCCTTCAAAGGAGAAAAATTTTCCTTGACGCATATTCATACCCTTTCATATCATGTTTGAGTAACTCTCTGTAGCTAATAAAACCACAGTTTAAGTCTTTGTTTGGAATACGAGATTAAAACGGTAAACGGTCAATATATACAAGCGAGATAAACTGTTACCTTGTAAAGGAAACGTTCTCTTTTTTGTTCCTCACAATCTGAAAGGTTGCTACAATGTCTGTGCACGATAGAAGCATGACTCGACAGGTTAAGCGTTGGCTTGGCCGTAAATATCCTAAACTCTTTATGACAACCATTGAACAATTAGAGCATCACACTACTCACCTCAAAGGTGGCGGTAAAATCGTCATCATTGACTCGGGCGCAGTGCTGACCGCTGAAATGACCGCGATGCTTCAAGCATTGCACTCACGCTCAACCGGCGGAATCGATGCTCACCTACAAGTGCTGGCGAAAGTCGGGGCAGACAACTTCATGAAGAAGTACTACGTCGGCTACGGTCACAAATCAATTGGTGACTGCGGGATGGCGATTGTCTTCATTGAAGGGGTGTCTATGTTGGCCGCCAAAGCCATCCAAGACTCACAGCTGTACAACGGACAAGAAGCCTCCACCAGGTATATTCCGTTTGACCTGCAACCCATCATCGACCCAGTGAATACTGGAGCCAGTGGTGCGGTGCTTGAGAATTGGCGACAGTTCTACCTGAAGTCAGTAGCGGAAATGAAAGAAGAGCTGAAGCTCCGACATCCGTTTCATCCAGACGACTACCCACCGAAAAAAGATGGTACTGAGAAATCAGAAGAAGAAAAAATGACCATCTGGGAAAACGCTATCAACGCGCGAGCGTTTGATGTCACTCGTGGGTTCCTGCCGGCTGGTGTGAGCACCAACCTCGCCTGGACCACTACCCTGCGTCAGTTCGCTGACCGGATTACGATTCTTCGGAATCATCCACTGGAAGAAGTCCGGGAAATTGCGGAAAAGCTCGAAGACGCCATGATTGAAGTCTACGAGAACTCGTTTGCGAAAAAACGCTACGAAGCAATGGAAGCGTACCTCAAAGGACCAGCCCAAGACTGCTATTACTATCATGACCCGAAGTCTCCAGAGATGGAGTTGGTGCATGATGGTGTGTATCGCAAAGGCATCTTGAATGATGCACGGTATACCAAGCTGATTGCGGATAGGCCAGCCAAAACTGAGCTTCCAAAATGGCTCGGCGCCTACGGCACTGCGACGTTTGCTTGGACGTTGGACTTCGGCTCATTCCGTGACGTCCAACGGCAACGGGCGGTGATTCAGCGGATGCCCCTCTTGACGGCCGACATTGGTTTTCATGAGTGGTATCTCAATGAACTCACGCCAGACTTGAGAGCCGAGGCGATTGCCTTTATCGAGAGTCAGCGAGTTGCTACTACTGGACTGACTGATGACGTCGCCACTTTGCAGTACTACCTGCCGATGGGCTACAAAATCAGCAACTTCCTTACCGGCGATTTACCCGCTCTTACCTACCTGGTAGAGTTGCGCGCTTCAAGCACTGTCCACCCAACTCTGGCTTTCCAGGCAGAGAAAATGGCGGCGTTGCTCAAAAAGACCTACGGTGAGCTTGGGCTCAAGATTCACCTTGGTTCGGTCGCGGGTAAGTTCGACGTCAAACGTGGCGAAGACACTATCACGCAGGTGCAGTAGCGAACCTACACATACAAACTGGCGCGCATCCCTTTCTGGGATGCGCGCCGTTTTCTTTTTATACTTTCACTCTATACCGATGGTTCAGTCACTTCCGGTTCTGGAGCTGGCTCTTCAACTATTGGTTCGGGTTCGGGAGTTTCTTCTACCACTTCCTCAACCACTGGCTCTGGAATCACCTCCTCCACAACTGGCTCAGGTTCGGGAGTTGGTTCTGCTACCACTGGTGGTGTACTGGTTGGTGTACTCGTTGCTACTGGGGGTGTAACCACTTCTGGCTCGGGAGTTGGTTCTGGGGTCGGAGCTGGAGTTGGTTCTGGGGTTGGCGCAGAAGCCGTACCGCCCGCCTGAGATTCGATGGTTTGCATGCGCTGTTTCAGGGCTTCATTTTCTGCCTCAAGTCGCTCCAACCTCTCTTCGATACCAGTCACTCGATTCCAGAGTTGTGTAACGGCATCAATGACCATCGCCATCGTGCCCATTGGTGACTCTTCCTCATCAGCCGTGATGTCCATTAGTTCTGCCAGCGTGCTCGTGTCAGCATTCATCACATCAGCAATCGCGAATTCCATTTCTGGAGTCAGCCATCGATACGCATTCTCCACAAACATCACCACCTGCCCCACCTTCACTTGTGTCCCACCACTCAGTGTCT
>CAYGOP010000054.1:0-6399 GCA_964351645.1 uncultured Candidatus Saccharibacteria bacterium
ATACTCAATTTCCATTTGTTCAAACTCACGCACTCGAAACAGAAACTCGCGGGGTGCAATTTCGTTCCGAAAGGCTTTACCAATTTGCGCAATACCAAACGGTATTTTCGGCGACATCGTATCAACCACAATCTTAAAGTTTACGAAAATTCCTTGGGCAGTTTCTGGACGCAAATATACTTTTCCTTCCTCTCCAGCTGTCGCTCCAATGCGGCTTTCAAACATCATGTTGAATTGGCGAGACGCAGTTAGCGCATTTCCTTTTGGGCTTTTTACTTCATGTTCAACAATAGACGCATCAATCTCCTCTAGCGACATACCATCAGCATTTACTCCTGCATCTTTCAAGAGATGATCGGCTCGAAAGCGCTCTCCGGTGACAGAATCTTCTACCAGAGGGTCAAAGAATCCAGCCACATGGCCACTTGCCTCCCAGACTTTTGCGTTCATCAAAATTGCCGCATCAAGGCCGTACATATCCTCACGATTATCTACAAACAACTTCCACCATTCACGTTTCAAGTTGTTGTTCAGCGCTACACCCAATGGACCCATATCCCAAGTGCCTTTGAGTCCCCCATAGATTTCACTGCCCTGAAATACAAAACCTCGTCGCTTACACAGCGATACGATTTTTTCCATCGTGTCTGAATTTTTTTCCATACTATCTATTATTATCGCTCAACTACACCGTTATCTTCTTGGAAACCAAGTTCTCTTGAGAGTTCAGTTGTAACAGCTCTTACGTCGTCTTGCAACAGAGCTCCAGTAAAGCGGTCATTCGCTCGAATATACTGACGGTTTATGAGCGTAGGTCTAGCTCCCAACTGAGAAATACTTGGCTGGATACTGACCTGGAATACAAATTCTTTCCGCTGTCCGCTGGAAATATCTCCAATGACCCATTGGAGTTTTTTCGAAACGGTGTTGTAGGTTACTGAACCATCCGCTTCATATGCATCGAGCCAATTTATATACAGAGGGAGCGACGTCTCTACCACCGCATTCACCATGTCGTTTGCTCCGGCCTCAGCAGACAAAGTCATGGTATAGGTTGTGGTTTGTCCGACCTTTGGAGGAATTGGACCATCATCACCAAACCGGGAATCTCCTCGAGCCGCCTGACTAGCTAAATCAATCGTTGCAGAGTACTTACCTTCAGCAAATACTGATCCAATGAGTTGGTTATGTTCTATTGATTCTGCGACCCGCGTATTATACACATTTACTACCAAATGAAATGAGGAGGTGGTTTTGTTTTGCCCTTGCTTTACAGAGAACTCTAAGGTTCGATTATCACCTGGATTTATCTCAGCAAAGGTTGGATTATTGGAAACTTCCCAGCGAACTGTACCGCTATTTGAATCGTAAAATCCGTTTTGCCCTTGCACTGAAGTTTCATCCAGTGCACTCCCTCCCGGAACAACCTCAACCACCATGTCGTATACTGTTTCATCCAGTGTGTTTGTAATATCAACGATTACTGTCGAATCACGATCTTGTTCGATAATAGCTACTCCGTTTGACTGTCCGTTAATTGCAATTCCTACATCAATAAATGGTCTTTCGATAGTAAAGTCTGCTCGTGAATCAGCCAGCGGAGCTCCCACAGAAAACTGATCATCTGCTGCTGCTGGACCCGCTTCAAAATTAATTCTAAAAGACTCCTCTGTGAGACCTTTCACTAAACCTTTAATGGTTATGGACTTACTCTGCTCAGGGAGCAGCTCATCAATCCGCCAGACATTTTCTGCAAAAACTGGTTCTGGAGATGAAGACTGGAAGTCAAACCCAGTTGGATATGAGGCTGTAATAAGTAAATTATTCAGAGGCGTCGAACCGTTTGAAACCGCAGTCAGTGTTACATCAACCAACTGACCCGAGGCAACCTTCTCAAGATTTTTAATACTCAGCACCAATGGTGAAGAGCTAATGCGAAACTCATGAGGAGAAGCTTCTTTATAGAACATGCCATTAGAACCATTTATTCGGTACTCAATCGTGGCTTGAATTTGTTTTACCGCGTTTTCTTCCCCGAAGACAGCAACCTCAACTGGCACTGCTCTGGTTTCTCCAGAGGCGATATCATCAATCGGAATTCGTTCTTCAAACAGATTACGCTGGGTGTCTCCAGCTGATAACGTACCACTTGGATATTTTAGAATGAGAGTCGCTGATTCAATCGAAACGGCATTTTGGTTCGTAACCCCAATCTGCAGCGCCAACACCTCCCCTCCACCGACCGAACTTGCAGCTTCGATATCAAGCAAAATATTTTCGCTAGAAATTTGGTTGCCGCCAAAATACAAGAACAAGCTAGACAGACCAGCCACAAACACAAAAATGAGCAGACTTCCAATCAACACAACACTTCGGTAATGGCGCTTAGGCTTTACGGACTCTTCAGATTCAGTCTGGGTATTTGTTTCTTGAGAGACAGTATGACCCTCACCAACAAACACACCCTCTCGCAAGTCTGTTGTATGCGGTGCAGATGCAGTTTGTTCACCCCAATTCCGTGACACATCAACTTGAATATCAGTGAGCTGATGTCTTTTCAGGCCCCCAACTTCACCACCCCTATCGTAGAGCCGCTTGCGCATTTCATCTATCTGCTCTTTTGAGTGCAGGTCTTTCATAAACTGTAGTATACCACTAACAAATAACGCTTTTACAGGTGACTTACTGACACTGCAGTGGTGTACAAAGACTCAATCAAGGCTTCGTTTTTGTCAGAATATTCCACCGTGTCAGTTTTTGGAGCTTCGAGTCGTAGCGCTGGTGGCAATAACGCCTCGTCGACATACCCCAACTCTGCGAGAATATTTACCTGCACTACCATCTGACGAAACATTCGATGATCAAGCTTTCCAACCAATACATCCAGCGATTCTGTTACGTAGGCAAATATCTCAGTGTTTGCCTCTTCGCCTTTGTAAAATCTGCGAAGCAATCGAAAAATACTCACCACACTACCGCGCGCCGATTGATTCACTGCATCATAATAATAATTCCGCAGTGGCAATATACTTCCCACCTTCCACCCCGCCTTCCCTTTCACTAAAGATACTTTTACCAGGGAGAAGTCCTGCAGAGCGCTTCGTTGTCGCGACCGTTCTTCCCTCACACTCCGAGCATCGGCATACAGCATTCCCGCTTCTTTGGTGAACAACAGAAACGAGCCATCGGCTGTATTTCGACTAAAGGTACCGCACACCAACGCTTCAGTTGTGTAGGTTGCGTAAGCCATGGGTTATTGAGTAAAGCTAAAGACAAATGAGTAGTCATCAGTCTGAACGCTCTCTCCTGCTGTTTCAGAAAAAATGAGCTCTTTTGCACCCACCGTTTTCTGAATGAGGTCTGCATGCGCTTCTATTGCTTTTTTCCCACCTGCATCAGTCTGAACAATGAGAATAATTTCATCAGCCGGCTGTAAATTATCTGTCTTGCGTTTCCCTTGGATGGCACGCATCAGTTCACGCACTGCTCCTTCGGCAACAAGCTCAGCTGTGAGTGTTTTATCAATCGCCACTTCGCGAGCTACCACGTATTGTTTGGCATTTAATTCATCAAGTACTACGGCTTGTAGCTCAACACTTAGCTCCGGACCACTGACACTCGCAATTGGCTGGCGCACTTTGATGTTTGCTTTCGTTCGGGCTTCGAGGGCTGAGGTAACCACTTCACGCACGAGCACCATTTGCTCCAGAGCAGTTTCATCAACTGTGCCACCTAACGGCCACTCTGACAAATGTACACTTTCTGCATCTTCTTCACTTCTCACTGCTTGCCATAAGTACTCGGCATAAAATGGCATCGCTGGCGCTATCACTTGAGACAGTCTCTGTAGCACATGACGAAGAGTCCCGATAGCAGCAGTTTTATCAGCCACATCATCTCCTTTAAATCGGTCACGACTTCGTCGTAAGTACCACACCGATAAGTCATCAATGAAGTCACCGATTGGTCGAGTCGCTTTATCTAATTCGTACTTCTTGTAGCCATCGGTAGATTCGTTAATCAGTTGATTCAGTCGGTTCAAAATCCACCTATCAAGAATGTTTTTCGAATCAGCGCTCGCTGGAGTTCCATCCGCGAACATCTCATACATCGCCAGCACATTGTGCAGACGACCAATATTCTTTCGCTGTAACTCCAGCACTTCCTTTTCGGAGAAGTGTAAGTCCTCCCCACGCATGATTGGTGAAGAGAGTAGATATAAACGCATGGCATCTACTCCAGTTCGGCTCGCCAGCTCCATCGGGTCTGGGTAATTTTGTAACGACTTCGACATCTTCTTCCCGTCTTCAGCCAACACCAAACCATTCACAATCACATTCTCATACGGTGATTTTCCAAACAAAGCTGTGCCGAGCACAATCAATGAATAAAACCACCCACGGGTTTGATCAAGCCCCTCAGCAATAAACTGAGCTGGGAAATATTCCTTCATAAACTCTTCAGAGTTTTCACCCATAAAGTGACGCTGTCCATATGGCATCGAACCACTCTCAAACCAACAGTCAAAGACGTCGGGCACTCGCACCAGTTTTGTCTCCCCTTCAAAGAGCTCAATAGTGTCGATATATGGTCGGTGAAAATCAAGCTCAAACTTGTCATTGTGCGGAAATGGTACAAATGACAGCTCGCGCACCTCTGCATTCTCAAACATTTTCTTCGTCAGCTTTTCTTGCGCTGCTTCTTCTGGACGAAGTCCTTTGGCAGCTGTTTCTAAGCCGAAGAGTGCACTTAAGTGACTCACGACCAAAATCGTCTTTCCTTGGTATTTTGTATCAGTCTCAAACAGCCAATCAGCTACCCGACGCACTACATCCATCCGATTTTCTCCTTCTTTTGGTGAATCGATAAAGGCCCTCTCTTCACTCTCAAATTGTGCCTGATAATCACTCCAGGTTTTCCCTTCTAGACTCGCTCCCGCTTGAAGCTCAATCAAGCGCTCATCAAACACGAGCTGTTCATCAGCCAAACCAAGGGCTTCTTTCACGAGCTGAGCAGACTCTTTCGTGCGCATCAAAGGTGAGGCAACAATCAAATCAATATTCTTCCCTTTGAGACTCTCGATTGCTTCAGTTAATTGCTCTTTTCCTTTTTCAGTCAGTGCATCCTTAGTATCCAGTGCTGCTCGAATAGAAACGGTAAGATTACTTTCAGCCTCTCCATGACGCATCATCAAATATGTATTGTTGCTTTTGGGCACATATGTCTGCAGTTCTGCAAGCGAACCAATGACTTTGTATTCTTGAGTTTCGGGATTCTTCCAGACTGGTAACGGTGCTCCCCAATACCGCTGGCGACTAATTGCCCAGTCGCGTGCTCCTTCTAGCCATTTTCCAAAGCGATTGGTTCCCACGTGTTCTGGCACCCACTTTACGTCGTTGTTTGCAATAACTAAATCCTCTTTGATACTTGGCACATCAACAAACCACGAGGTAGTCGCGTAGTTTAAAAGTGGTGTGTCACAACGCCAACAGTGAGGATAACTGTGTGTGATATTTTCCTTTTTGAAAATCTTTCCTTTTCCTTGCAGGAATTTAAGGATTTCAATATCAGCATCTTTATGGTCCACTCCGGCTTCATCGTTATCTTTTGGTTTTACTAACTGTCCGGCAAAGTCAGTCACAAAATCCATAAAGTGCCCAGCATTATTTACGTGATGTTTGATTGGTACACCGTGCGCTTGCGCGAGTTTCATGTCGTCGTCTCCGTAGGCTGGCGCGATATGCACTGCACCTGTCCCCTCTTCGCCGAGCTCAACGTAGTCAGCGTGCATAATCTGCCAAGCATTTTCTTTTCCTTCAAATTCTTCGTTTTGTAAGTATGGGAATGGTGGCACGTATCGTGCACCGACTAAGTCAGAACCTTTGAACGTTTCAACAATCTCGTAGTCAAAACCTTCGAGTTGAGCAATTCTACCTTTGGCCACAATCAAAAAGCCAGTCTCAGATTCACTGGTGACTTTTACCTTCACATACTCAAACTCTTCATTGACGGCTGCCGCGAGGTTTCCAGGCAATGTCCACGGTGTCGTAGTCCAAACCAAAAGTGATGTGTCTGTTTCTTTTCCTTCATCATCTAAGAGAGGAAGCTTTACCGTCACGGAAATATCCTTGATATCTTTGTAGCCTTGGTTTACCTCAAAGTTTGAAAGCGTCGTTCCACAGCGTGGGCAGAGATGCATACTTTTAAACCCTTCAAACACCAAACCTTTGTCATGAAGTGACTTAAACACCCACCACACGCTTTCGGTGTAGGTACTATCCATGGTTTTGTAGTCGTCTTCCATGTCAGCCCAGCGGCCCATCCGCGGGATAATCTGCTTCCAATCGTCAGCGTATTCCATCACCGCATCGCGCGCTGATTCATTGAAGTTCTGTACTC
>CAYGOP010000055.1:0-6329 GCA_964351645.1 uncultured Candidatus Saccharibacteria bacterium
AGAAAATTTTCTGAAAAGAAAATTATTCGTGACCGAATCCTGCCGCCGGAGCAGATATTGACACATTCAGATAGATGTTTTATTGTGTCACCAGATTTTCGCATTTTAACGTCAAACACAAACCTACTGGAGGTAACAGTAAATGTTAAATCTCGATGCAATCAAACCGCAGGAAGGTGTTTTACCACCTAGACCTGCTTCACTGAGACATCCTACTGACCTGCAAGCAACACAAACAGATGTGGCAGTTGTTGAAATCTTGGAGGCTGGCAAAGCAGTAGTCTGTGGAGGTCTCTCTCTAATTGGTGAGGAGGGCTACATGGTTTATGTCATTAGCCTATTGCAGATGAAAGACGAAAACCTGCACGGCTGGTTCCTCGCACTTGGTCATCCTGACAAGGAAGAGCCTGATTTCGAGTTCATTGACACAACAGTGACGCCTTTGACTGAATTGCCGTTTCCGAATTGCATGACCTATTTCGTAGGTGAGGTCGACGTCAATATTCTTAAAGCGGACGCACTTCCTGAAGACCTGGAAGGCATCGCGCGGTTCGTCATATCTTTCATCAGCGATGAAGGGCCACCAAAAGGAATTGATTGGTAAACAGTCCATACCCCGCATTTGAGAGCCCCGCGCTTTATCAAGTGTGGGGTTTCTTCATATATAAATCTACTAATTTTGAATTAAATTAGTTCGAACATCCTCGACCCAGCGGAGCAGATATTGACATAGCGCATAAAATGTGTTATTTATTGTACAGAAATCTTTTTGCTATGTATCACACATAGTGTTCATTTACAGGAGTAAATCAAATGACAACAGTTTTCCCGCCTCAGCGCAAAGACGTAGACGGCAACTATGCCAAGCATCACGGTATTAACGTACCACTGATTTTTCCTTCGTTTGAAATAGCTCAATCAGAAGCTCGCAACGGCGGAACAGTGATTGTCCGTACTGAGCATCCGTCTGAAATGAAAGGTGTTTCTGGTGTCAATCACAGCCATGTGCTGTCTCCAGATGATCATTTTGGTAAAGACTTCATCAACTTGTTTTGTGGCACTGATGAGGCGACATTCATGGCTGCATCTCGTGCATGGCACGAGAAATGGTTTCATGTCACAGGATACTGCGAACAGCAGGGTATTTCACTGCAGGACTATGTTGCGGGTCTCGAGTACTCATACTGGGAGTATGTTTCCGGTGTGAATATGTTTGTGGTCGGTGATCCAGTATTGTCAAACCGCTTTCGTGTATTCGCGACGTGGTCCGATACGTGGTCGTATACTGTTTTTGATGCTAACGAGTATGTCTCAGGCTACGAGTCGGAAGAACTCAAGGCTCATATCGACGACATCATTGACATGTACCGTCAGGTGCAAGATGTCTTTGGTCAGCAAGCGTGGGTAGTGGAAATGCAGCTTCATCCCAGTGGTGAATTGTATTTTCTGCAGCGCAGTGCCGGTCGCCCGTTTCAGTCGGTAGACTGGTGGTTTGAAGTGGAAAGTGACCCACATCTGGTGCTTGGTCGTGGCTACGGAGAAGTATTGGGTTCAACTCCAAAAGAAGGGGTTGAGTTCGATGTCTTACTGGAACGTAGTGCGCGGTACGCCAAATTGGACAAAGATAAACCGTCTGCTGTATTGTGTTCGCATATTCAAGATGTTGTGACTGAGCAAGTTACTATCGAAAATAGTGCTGCGTACGTTCGAGTGAAGAAGTACCTGAGTCATGGACCTGGTGGGCACAGTAGTGTCATTCCGATGACTAAATCGCCTTTGCACTTGTTTGCGCCAAATTTCGTCGACGAGTTGCCTGAAGATATTCGTCAGGCGATCGAAATGCTCGAAGACGAAAAACGCGTCAACGCTGGCTGGCCTTCAAGGTTTGGAAATGACAACTCAATCAAACCAAAAGATATGGCTCGTGATTTGTTCACTAATCCAGATCACATGGTTCGACTGAAGTTGAATGTCTGTTCCGACGGAAGAGAGGCACGTATCACAGTGCTTGAAATGTCTTGATTTACGACTGAATCACCCTTGCTTTGGCAGGGGTGTTTTCTTTACACAAAAGTTCGAACATCTTTCATCCAGCGGAGCCAGTATTGACATAGCACATTATACGTGCTATTAATAAATTACATACAACAGATGAGGTATCAAATGATTGAAGGTGTTGCACTAGCCTCAGGGGTATTTGTAGGTAACTGGTTGGTCGTTCCCCTGGTCTTCAAGAGTTCTTTTCAGAGAGGTTTTGAAGTCGGAGCGATTGCTGCCAGCCTGGTGCTCTTGGTTTACAACATTTGATCCACTGCTCGGTGTGTCAAGTGAAAGTGTCCCTTTACTTTAATAGAGGGGCGCTTTTTTTATTAGATATATAAAAAGTTCGAACGTCATCCCATAGGCGGAAAAATTTGATATAGTGACTATTATGCAATTTATAGAATTGATTCCTCAGAACAAAATAGGTGATGTCGTAGTCTTTAGACACTATAAAGACGGTAAAGAGATTCTTGTGCAGGCAAAGATTGATAGTGCAACAGCTAAAATAGAAAACGATACTTATGTGTGGTCATATGAAGTAGAGTTTGATAATCTCGTACATTATCTTAAAGATGTTCACATAGTTTTAAATGTAACAAAAAGCGAATTGGTTTAACTCAACTTAAGTCAATTACATTAGTTCGAACATCATCCCATAGGCGGAGCAAATCATATAAGCTGTTTGCACTTTTTAATAGTTCAGTGTATTTTTTGCGAAGGCTATTTGAACAGGGAGAGAACAATGCGTACAGACTCAAGCAGGTCAAAGGTGTATTCCAGAGTTCGGGACGAAGCAGCGCTCAGTTCAGCCATGTTGCATGTCAGCGATGCGGAGACGTGGGCTGCACGCATGGAAAAGAAGATCACCCAGGGGCATAAGATTACCCCTGCGCTTCTGCTCGAAACTATCGACAACAATCTCAGTGGGTATCAGGCATGTTATGCCTACCAAATCATCTTCCTCTACTGGTACCACCGACACGATCTCAAGTGGGACTCGTTGCTCAAAGTTCCCAGAACGAGACTTAAGAAGAAATCGCTGAAGGGTCGTAGACAGGATCCCAAACGGAAGACAGTCACTTACCACTAATCGCTCATCGAAAGCCGCTTTGCTTCAATCGGGCGGTTTTCTTTTACAAAAAAAGTTCGAACATCATCCCATAGACGGAGCAGATATTGACGCTTAATAATAAGTGTTGTAAATTTTAGTTTGAACTGAACATTTGGAGAACGCTACTCATGACAGATGAAGAGATTTCGATGGAGGATAAGTTTGCACTTATCCAAAAATTGCTGAGTCCGACCGGGGGATCAATATTTCAACAGCCGGTTGTCCTTGCCCTGAAACCTTTTGATCCAGATGAGATCATAGAGATTCAGGTCGTAGGTTCTTGGCAGAACAGCACAATCACAACTACTGACCGTGAGACAGGAGAAAGAGATGAATATCTCGGAGTTCACGGTGTGAACTTTCTTGTTCGTGAACATGGCTGGAAAATTGTGGCGATGCTTCTGATAACACGTGAAAACCACCGTGGACAAGCAGTTCAAGACCTCGTCACTGTGTTGATTCTTCCCAAAACGAATACGACGTCGAAGGAACCTGTGAAGCTCAAGCGAACACGTATATCGCATCAACAGAAGTCGGCTTTGCCTCTAAACTGGATTGAGCCAGTTCAGTTAGAACACAGTGTGGCAGAAGCTATTATTGAAAAACTGACCCCGATGGCAGCAAGGCAGATACAGCAACTTCTCATCGACAACCAGAATCAGCCGACGTATGGCGTCTACACCTCGGTTAGACGTCAGGCCAATAGGTTGCTTGCTGCTAACGTGGAATGGAATCATCTTCGTTTTGCGGACGGTATAGAAGGAGCTCAGCTCTGGAAGGTGACACCCAAAACATAAGACGACTTTGCTAACCCAGACGATAAAGCAAGCAATATACGCTCGACTGACAAGGTCGGGCGGTTTTTCTATTTCGATACTATACAAGTTCGAACGTCATCCATAAGCAGAGCAAAGTATTGACATAGTATACATAATGTGTTAAAAAAGATGCGAACTGTTTTTTAACACTAAACCTGAACGAGGAGAACTCAAATGGTAGCATTAGCCTTTATCGGATGTGGTGGGCATGCTGTTCATCACGCCAAACATCATGGCAGCATGGGGTTACCCTATGGCGCATGGGATCCGGACGGCGAGGCACTCAAGAAGATGCCAGTGCCTAAGCGTTTCGAAAGCTTGGACGCACTTCTGGCTGACGATTATGTCGATGCGGTCGTCATTGCATCTCCCGACAAGTTCCATCTCGAACAGATCAAGCAGAGCCTGGAAGCAGGAAAGCATTTTTTCTGCGAGAAGCCGCTGCTTGTGCCTGGACAGGATATCGAAGATCTCGTAGCCCTCTTCGATCTGGCAGACGAGAAAAAGCTCAAGTTGACCACGTGTCATCTTCGGCGCTTCGATCGGCCATTTGAGTGGATGGGCAGGAAGCTTCGGTCTGGTGAGTTCAACGAACGCTTCGGCAAGGTGGTGAGCTTCGATTTCGACTTCTCGTATCACGTCCCCTCGAACGCCTGGAAACATGGCCGAAGCCTGTTACTCGACCATCTCAACCACGAAGTCGATCTCATGAACGCCTTCTTCGGTATCAAAGGCTTCAACGCCTGGAAGCTGAATGACGGCCATGACCTTTACGACGTCGTGGGAAAACGTGACGATGGTATCACCTTTCACTTCAAAGGTACTCGGAGACTGCAGGAAAGTATCTATCCCGAGTGGTACCGTGTGCGCTTTGAGCGGGGTGAAGTAACAGTCGACATGATGATGGGCTTGGCCCAAATCAGCGATCATGACAAGAAGGTCGTTGAAACGGTCTCGGACCTCTCGATCGACTACGAAGGTCGCTTGGCCAAGGTTATGAACAACTTCACCGACATTCAGATCGGATGGAATCAGGCTGGCTATCTGTCGCGTGCAGAGATGCTCATGAATACCGAAGCAGGCATCCTGCTCGCTGCCAATGACGGCATCCAGCGCATCAATATCCGTTCCTGAATATCCTCACTGGCCGCCTCTTTTCAAGGGGCGGCCTTTTCTTTTATATAATTAGTTCGAACATCCTTCACCCAGCGGAGCCATATATTGACAATACGAATACCAAGTTGTATTTTTTGTGACGGGAATGATCCCATCACCATTCAAACCAATGAGGTGACGTTGTGGAAATTAAAACGCAACAGGATGTTCTTCCGAGCATTCAAATCGAAAACCAACCGCATGCTGCGCTTAATGTACCCAAGCTTTTCGAAAAGGGGCTTGGTGTCGAAGTGATAAAGCGGGCGATCCTCGAACAGTTGGAGTTGATCCAGGGAGCCGACCTTGATGGCGCGCCATTTTCACGCTGGATCAAGGCGATTCAAGACTGTACGGAACTGAGCGAGGCCAGCGTGCGAATGCTCGGCTTCAGTCCGAAAATGTATTTCGGGCACTGGCTCAGGGAAGGGTCGGGTCGTTCGATCCCGCCGAGAGCAATGCGAATGTTGCTACTCCTTGCATTGGCGCATGGCGCTTTTCGCGGCTTTCGTAAGCGTGCGGCACCGGACCACTTGCGGCGTTGGGCGAAAATTCAACTCCCCGAGGACGTCAATCGCGACAGTGCGCTACCGAATGAGATCTCACGCAAACTCTTTGGTGTGGGAGGGTGCACCTACGCTGACTTGTTCGTGAATCTTTACCCGTTCAACGATCAGATCGGGTTCGGACAATTCCTCTGGCGACGCTTCTCTTCGGAATCGTTCACGCACGATGATGCCGACCGAGTCGTGGATGTGCTTATCGGGCACGGTGTGACTTGTTCGACGTTCGTCAAGCTTCCGCCGATTCCGGCAGGTATGATCAGCTCGATTGGTCTGTTTACGAAGTTAGATTCGCTGCCGGGGATGCCCACACAGGTGGGTCAAAAGCTGCGAGAGCGGAAGCTGAATATGCCAATACGGCTAATGGAGTTGGATGGCCATCTCACTGACACCGATGGTTTTGGTGATGGCAGCCTTCGCCAGATCTGCGATGTTCTTTCCGAGGCAGGATATCGAGTGACAGATTTTCCGTGTCTACGCTGAAGACCGGCCCGGCGCAATGCGCCGGGCCTTTTCATTTTCTAAAATCCTCTCAATTTTATTAGAAATTGAGTTCGGGTGCAGAAAGAATAGTTCGAACATCCTCCACCCAGCGGAGCCTATAAAAGTTTAAGTCGCACCTCGGTGCGACTTTTGCTTTTA
>CAYGOP010000056.1:0-5795 GCA_964351645.1 uncultured Candidatus Saccharibacteria bacterium
TGGTAGAGCGCTACATTGACATTGTAGAGGTCACAAGTTCAAGTCTTGTATCGGTCACATTAAAATCCCTTTAAAGTGGTTTTTATTTTTAAGAGCATAAAAACCAAAAGAGCGGAAAATCTTTCGATTTTCCGCTCTTTTGTTTACTCAACCATCTACTTTGCCTGTCGCGCTGCAGCTAAAGCCCCTTCTTTGCTTTTAGCAGCAAACAAAAAGACGTTTTTATGACAAAACACGGCATCTGGAATGCCAGATACTCTGGCGAGTTCCTCATCCTTCAATCCGGCCCACGCCTCAGGGAAAGCCACTCTATTTTCAAAGGTTCCATAGTCTTTAGGTATCACGGTTGCTTTCCAAGACTCTTCTTCAGCTGATTCAGAGGGATACACAATTACATTTACTGCATCGTATTCAATAAGCGAGTTGCGGTGCACAGACTCACTGAAAAGTAGTATTGATTTATCCTCTGCTGATTCAAACGTTGATTTCACCACATTTTTTACTTCTTCACTGGCTTTGCTGTGAGCAATGGTTCGTTGCAAAAGTGCATACGCGAACGCTACCGCCTCCAAAAACGCTTCATCATTTGTTTTATCACTTCCCCGCTCCGGGTGAAACGTACTAATCACGTTGTACAGTTCGTACGGCGAGACCTTGTGTTCATTTATTTCACACAGTCGCACGCCGTTGTCACCTGCATCAATTGGCTGCGCGATACGCTCCTCGATTGAGTCAGCAATATCTTTTGAGCCACAAATCTGCTCTCCCACATGCTTCCAAATCAAACCAAAACCAGCATACGGAATCCCGTTCTCTCGAACTGGTGCACCGTTTTGATGATGGTCGAATCTTTGTTTTTCGACATCATACACTCCTCCTACATCTACTACCCAATCAGCCTGATTAATAACCTCATCGTCCCGAGAACGAATCACTTCGACATTTTCTTTTCCTAGGTGCAACTGCAGTGTCGCCACCGCAAATACATCATCAGGATGAAATCCTCCACTGTGTGTAACTACTGTTTGCATACCCTCACTATACCGCAAAAATAAAAAAAACTATGATAAAGGAAATACCACACAATTGTGCTTTGGCAATATTTTGCATATAGTACTGTCATGTTAATTCTCAGTATCGAAACCTCCTGTGACGAAACAGCCCTCAGCTTGATTGAAGCGAAGGGTGAATTTCCGCATGCAAGCTATGAAATCCACGGTGACGCACTATGGTCCCAGATTGATATTCACGCTGAATACGGCGGCGTTTTCCCGGCCATCGCAAAGCGTGAGCACGCCGCCACCATCGTCCCCTTATTAGAAAAAGTCATGCGTGAGGCAGGAAAACTCGAGAGCACATACTCACCAGAGCTCTACCCAGAAATTGAACAGCAGATTCGAACTCTGTTGGAGAGAGAACCCGGACTTGCCGACCAACTTCTCACTCTCTACAAAGAGCACGGTCGACAAACTATTGACTTAATTGCGGTCACCAACGGACCAGGTCTAGAACCAGCTTTGTGGGTAGGAGTAAACTTTGCTCGAGCAGTAGCAATTTTATGGGACGTGGTTGTGGTTGGAATCAATCATATGGAGGGACATATTCTCGCCAGCCTATTTGATGCCGACCGTGACAATCAATTATCTGACATTTCCTTCCCAGCCATTTCCCTCCTCATTTCCGGTGGACACACTGAACTGATTAAAATGAGTGACTGGGGTCACTATGAAAAAATTGGGCAGACTCGCGATGACGCTGTCGGAGAAGCATATGACAAAGTCGCCAGACTCATTGGTATTCCCTACCCAGGTGGACCAGAAGTAGCCAAGCGAGCCGAACAAGCCCGTAAAGCTAAGCTTCCTCCGTATGCAGAACTCCCCGCTCCAATGCTCCATTCGAAAGACTTAGACTTCTCTTTTTCTGGACTCAAAACCGCGGTCCGGTACGCAGTGCAAGATAAAGAATTATCTGAAGAGCAAAAGCAGGCTTTATGTCGGGACTTTGAAGACGTAGTGACACAAGTACTGGTGAAAAAAAGTTGTGCAGCTATCTGCGAACATGGCGCCAAGACACTCATCGTTGGTGGTGGCGTCTCTGCCAATCGATATATCAAAAGGACTATTGAAGCAAAGTTATTAACTGACTGTCCTGATGTAACTGCGTACTTTCCAAAACCAGGCCTCTCTACTGACAACAGTATTATGATTGCCTTAGCTGGCCATGCCAGAGCTAAGAGCGCACTTTCTCCCCAAGGCTCAGATGTTATTCGCGCCAACGGAAATCGAAGTCTTGATTCTTAATTCTCTGACGCAAAGCCTTTAATAGGAACTTTTTTCATGCTACTGTTCCTAAGTAATAGAACGATATTTTACGTATGGAAGACAAACAACAATCACACATTCCGGAGATATTTCTCAAACCCTACGACCCAGCGTCGCACGAATCAAGCATCTACACGCTCTGGCAAGAATCAGGGTTTTTTAATCCTGACAATCTCCCTGGTGAAAGAACTGAAACATTTTCGATTGTAATGCCTCCCCCAAACGCCAACGGCTCTCTGCATGCCGGCCACGCGCTGTTTGTAACTGTGCAAGATATCATGATGCGCTTTGAGCGTATGCGCGGGAAAAAGACCGTATGGTTCCCTGGCGCTGACCATGCAGGCTTTGAAACCCAAGTAGTGTATGAAAAGAAACTCCAGAAAGAAGGTCGTTCTCGCTTCCAAATGACCGATGAGGAACTCTATAAAGAAATCTGGGATTTCACGCAGGAAAACAAAACCTTCATGATTAACCAAATCAAGGAGCTAGGCGCTTCTTGCGATTGGGACCGCCTCCTTTTTACACTTGATGAACGAGTGGTGAATGTTGTCTACCAGACCTTCAAAAAACTTGAAGAAGATGACCTGCTGTACCGCGGTGCTCGTATCGTGAACTGGTGTCCAAAACATCAAACCTCCCTCTCTAATCTAGAAGTAGACTACCAAGAGCGAATTGACCCGTTTTACTATTTCCAATACGGACCATTTGTGATTGGTACTGCTCGACCAGAAACAAAGTTTGGTGATAAGTACGTGGTTGTAAACCCTCAAGACAAACGCTACGCTCAATACGAACATGGTCAACAAATCGAGCTAGAGTGGATTAATGGACCAATCACAGCCACTGTGATTAAAGACGAGGCTGGTGACCCAGAAATGGGTTCAGGTGCAATGACTATCACTCCTTGGCACTCTGGAGTCGACTTCGACATCGCCAAGCGACACGACCTTGAATATGAACAAATTATTGACTGGCGCGGAAAACTCCTGCCAATTGCGGAAGAGTTCGAAGGAATGAATATCTCTGAAGCCCGAGCCAAAATCGTGGAAAAGCTTGACGCAAAAGGGTTATTGGTAAAAGTTGATGAAAAGTACCAGCACTCTGTTCCCTGTTGTTACAAGTGTGAACGGGAAATTGAACCACAAATCCGCGAGCAATGGTTTGTGTATATGAAACCGTTGGCTGAGCAAGCGGTAGCAGCGGTTGATTCTGGCGACCTGTCATTTACCACCGACCGAGATGAACGGATTTTCCGTGACTGGATGTCAAAAATCGAAGACTGGAACATCTCACGACAGATTGCTTGGGGTATCAAAATTCCAGCCAAAGTCTGTACGGTCTGTCAGCACGGCATGGTTGACCTAGAAGACGCTATTACCGAGTGTACAAAGTGCCAAGGAGCAGTTGTACCAGACCCAGACACCTTCGATACTTGGTTTTCCTCTGGACAATGGCCACTGGCGGTGACTAACTTCCCTGACAGTCAGGACTTCAAGGACTTCTACCCAACTTCGGTGATGGAGACCGGAAAAGACATTATCTTCTTCTGGGTATCGCGGATGGTGATGCTAGGCCTGTATCGAACCGGCAAGACCCCTTTCAGCAAGGTATACCTCCACGGTATGGTGCGTGACAAGCACGGCAAGAAAATGAGTAAGAGTAAAGGCAATGTAATTGCCCCGAGTGAAATTCAAGAAAAGTACGGAACTGACGCTCTGCGGATGGGACTCATGGTGAACAATGCTCCAGGGACCGACATGAACCTCGACCCAGATAAGGTAAATGCGTACAAGAAGTTTGCCAACAAACTCTGGAACATTACTCGGTTTGTACTAGATAACACTCACGACTATCCGGCAGACAGCAAACACACTCCGGAAGACCAAGCATTTGAGGATGAGTTTCTTCATCCAGCAGTGGCGGAAATTACTGCCCACATGGAGAAAGACCGCTTTGACCTCGCGGCTGAGAAAATCTATCACTTTGTGTGGGACCATTTCGCAAACACAGTGCTCGAGGAATCAAAACAACTCCTCTTAGAAGAAGGTGAAGTGCGAGCCTCGCGACAGAGAATGCTTCGACACTACCTCACCACCTCACTAAAAATGCTTCATCCATATATGCCATTTGTAACCGAAACCATCTGGCAAGAACTACCAAAAGAAATGAAAGACCAGGACATATTGATGGTAGCCAAGTGGCCAACAAAATAATATCGTCCCCAACAAAGCAACAGCGCGCCAAAAGGCGCGCTGTTGCTTTGTTACAATATAGAAAATGGAATCCACGTACTTTGCTATTGCCTTTGTATCAGGTTTAATTCCTGCCCTCTTTTGGGTATGGTTTTGGCTACGTGAAGATAAATTAAAGCCGGAACCTTTCTTTCTGATTGCTATTTCTTTTATTGCCGGAATGGCAGTAGTACCAATGGCACTTCCCCTCCAGAAATTAGCTATAGATATCTATTCTGGCAGTAATGTCATGCTGGTCTGGGTGACCATCGAGGAGCTTCTGAAGTACGCTGTAGCGCTTGCAATCGTATTTTGGAACCGTGAAGTAGATGAACCTATCGATATGGTTATCTACATGATTGTTATCGCTCTTGGCTTTGCTGCGCTTGAAAACGCCTTATTTATCTTTAATCCACTAGTAGTCGGCGAATATCTGAGCTCCGCCCTCACTGGCGGATTCCGATTCTTAGGCGCTACCCTCCTGCACGTTCTAGCCTCTGGTACTGTTGGAGTATTTCTCGCCCTGTCTTATTACAAGTCAAAAACCACTCAGGTCATTGCCGGAAATATTGGGTTGTTCCTTGCTATTGTGTTGCACTACTTATTCAACGTATTTATAATGGATGCAAGTGGAGAGACTATCTTAGCTGTCTTTCTCTTTGTCTGGATTGGCATTATTCTCTTATTCCTTTTATTCGAAAAAATTAAGTTACTCGAACGTAACCATAATCTGCAACAACACTCATCATGAAAAAACCATCTTTCCTAGAACGCCTCACTGGATCACAAAACGACGACGTCGATCGAATTCTTGATGACAACCATCAGTTTGGAGATGATGATGATTTGGCTGTGGAGGAAGAATATCAAGAAGAAGAACAATGGGAAGACGAGCCAGAAACAACCACCCCTCAAGATGGTGAGTTGCCGGTTGATATGTACCAAACGGATGATGAAATCGTCATTCGGGCTCTCGTGGCAGGCGTCAGTCCTGGCGAGCTTGAAATCTCAATCACTCGAGACATGGTAACTATCCGAGGTATTCGAGAAGAGTACCAAGAAGCACATGACGATGGATACTTCCACCGCGAACTGTTCTGGGGAAGTTTCTCGCGAACTCTTCTACTCCCAGAAGAAGTAGCCATTGATGAAGCAGAAGCGCAAGAGAAACACGGCCTCCTTGAAATCAAACTTCCAAAACTCGACAAACACCGCACCACTCAACTCAAAGTCAGAAGCAACG
>CAYGOP010000057.1:0-5529 GCA_964351645.1 uncultured Candidatus Saccharibacteria bacterium
GTCTGGTGGTGGTGCGTGGGATATGTTTGACTCAACTTTCTTAGCGGAAAGTTTCAGTACTACAAATATAGCCGAAGCAATTGGAGGAGTAAGTGATGGTGCTGATATTTTTAAGACACCAAACGGTGGTGTGAGAGATGCTTCTTCTCAAACAGGGTCCATTACACTTTCAGACGCTCCAGTTGCGATTGGAGAGTCTGGAACAAGTTCTGTTACGAACGGGCTGACAACTACGATTAACCTAACGAAAACCTTTGTCGACCCAGTTGTGGTAGCTTCTGCTCGATATTCTCGTACTGGTACTCAGCGCACAACCAGAATTACGAATAAAACAAGCAATTCTTTTGATGTGTTGGTTGATAATTTTGATAGTTCTCTTGGTGCGGGAAGCACAATCATTGACTATCTTGTGTTCGAAGCAGGAGAATGGATTGTTGCTGATGGTTCAACCGGTACAAAAATATTTGCTACTACGACAAATACAGCTGTGAACGCTGGACGGTCACTCCCAGCAAATCCAGGTGGAGCTGTGGTTACGTACCCAAGTAGTTTTACAAATCCAGCAGTGCTTGCCTCACTAGTTACAGATAATGACCCTGACTGGGCTTTTGCATCAGTATATGATGGAGTTGATGTCGATAATCCTCCGAGTGGCACAAGTCTCACGGCTTTTATTAACGATAACTGGGATGCTGATGGACACACTGCAGCTGAAGATATTGACATCATAGTATTTGAAGAAGGGAGTGGAATAAACAATAGCAATAACTTCGATTTTACCTCTTCGGGTGCGGTGGTGACCAATACGCCTATTTCAGTGAGCTACAGTTCGGCCTATTCGTCTACGCCTGAAGTGATAATCTTGCAGGCTATGACTCAGCTTGGTGCTGATGGTGGATATGCGCTTGTCGACGAAGACACAGCTCCGACTGCTATTGCGGCTACGCTCGCGACTGATGAAGATGGACTCGGAGCTGACAGAGGGCACGCAGCGGAAGATGTGGCAATGATTTCGTTTGCAAAACCAGGTCTGTTACTGGCTCAAGATATCATACAGAGTGAATTTGTTGAGTTGGAGTATTCAGTACAAGCAACAAATGCAGCCCTTGAAGGGGTGGCGTACTGTTTTAGGGTATCTAATGCTGGTACAGCGTTACGAAATTATGACGTGTATCCAGAAGCAACCCTGAGTGCGGATGTGAGTGTTCAGGCCACTGGTACCCAGTTTGCATCGGTTGATAGTGGTTCGGTTGCTAATTATAGTGGTGGAGTATTTACTATTGCGGATAATTCTGGAAGCAGAACGGTGAGTGAAATTACTCTTACCGAGCTAGGCAGTGTTGATGCGACGTACCTCACTGACATTGAACTGTATTACGAATTTGATACAACAGCCCCGTACGATTGTGAAAGTGAGTCGTTTACAGGTACCGAAGCACAGTTTGGTGCAACGGCTGCTAGTTTTTCAGCGGCCAATGGCACTACTACTTTCTCAGATTCGGTAGGGATTACTACTAGTTCGACAATGTGTGTGTATCCGGTGTATTCGGTATCGAATATTGTGCAAGATGGGGATGTGATTGAGTTGGCGATTAATAATCCATCATTTGATGTGATAGTAAGTGCTGGTTCAGTGGGTCCAGGTAGTGTGCTGGGACTCGATGGTTCAACTGTTGTGAACGCGCCAATGTTAACTCAGACTGGATATCATTGGCGTAATGATGATGGGAATGAAGCTGGTGCTACATCTGCTACAGGGGGAAGTGAAAATACTGCCATTGGGAGTGTGTTCCAGAATACAACAAAACGCTTACGAGTAGCTGTTTCTAATGAGGGAAGTATTACTGCAGTAGATACTGCTTTGCGGCTTGAGTACGGTACGAAAGTTACTACGTGTGAAAATGTTGGTGCGTGGCAGTCCGTTCGTGCAGGTGCTGCGTTTACGGTAGCCAGCTCTTCAACTCTGGTGCAGGGAAGTGACACTCAAGATATTGCTCTTGGTATTGGAGGAGTAACAAACCCGAATGATGATTTTCTGAGTCCAAACAGTGCGCAGTTGGAAACAGAGGACCAGCTAGCAACGACCAGCCTGACAAGTACGGAGTTTGTAGAAATTGAGTATGCGATACAGCCAACAGCTGCTTCGGCGTTTAGTGCGACCTACTGTTTTCGAGTAACAAACGCTGGGAATCAACTTCCGGTATATAGTCAGTATCCAGAACTGACGATGCAAGACCGGCAAGATTTCATGATTCGACAAGGAACAACAACTGTTAGCGGTGCCGGTGTCACGCTGGTGGCGGGTGTTGACTATGTCGCGCCAGCTTCGTCTTCACGCGCGTTTGTAAGAATAACTAACACTAGCATGACTGGTGCAGGGAGCGAAACGCTCGGTTCTACTCAAAATCCAGATGATTTATTTGCTTACATCACTAGCGCTTCAGATTTAAGTGCTGGCTTTACCATCACTCGTCCGCCAGCAGCGACTGGTAATACGCGAGTGTCTTGGGAGATTATTGAATATATTGGTGTGGTCGGTGGTGATAACGAAATAACCATTCGTAACGTTGGTGTGGTCACCTATTCTGGAAGTAGCTTGACCGCAACCGGAACAGTAGTTTCTGGAGTGGTTGATGATTCTGATGTGGTTGTGTTTATTACAGGGCAACTTAATCCGGCTGCCTCTACGGCTGATTACAACACAGGGTTGTCAGTCTCAAGCTGGGCTTCAGACTCATCTCAGCCAGTGTTTGAAAGAGGTGATGCAGACGGAATTGCTGCAGGGGTGAGTTATGCCGTGGTTGAATTCACTGGAGCTAGCTGGAACGTACAGCGAGTGGAACATACGTTCGCTGCTGCTGGTGTGGCAGAAACTGAGCCAATTATCGCAGTAAATAGCCTGTTGCGAACCTTCGTGCATGCTCAAAAATTATCAGGAGATGAGCTCTTTAATCTTGATGAAAGTGGACACGAGGTGTGGTTATCAAGTATTGGGGCAGTGTCGTTTGAGCTAGAAAGCGGTTCAACAAATCCTTCTCAACAACGATCTGTGGCTTGGGTAATTGAGAGTACACAGACAGGGGATGGGTCAATGAGAGTGTATCGTTCAAATGGACTTATTGCACAAAATACCACTCAACCAAATGCATTTATTTATAGTATCGGAGCTACCGTACAGCCAGAAAACGCTTCCATATGGGCCACCAACAGAAGTACTGGGGGAGGAAACGCTCATCCAAGAGCGTTGCTAGGTGCTCGCATAGTAAACAGTACCCAATTTGAATTATGGAAAAGTGATGAGGGACAAAATCAAAACTTCCGGGTGGAAGTGGTTGATTGGCCAGTTGCTGACACTTCACTCCGCCAATCAGCTTATCGTTTTTACGTAGATAATGATGCTTTGACTCCGGTTGATGCCTGGCCTCCAGGGGCGAGCGATATCGGAGAAAACACAGCAATTACTGATATTGACGACCCACTAGGGGCAGGAGAAAGAGTGAGAATCCGCACGAGTCTGTTGGTAAACAATGCCTCTTTGGTTATGAATAGCAAGAGCTTGAAGTTGCAATATGCTCGAAGAATAGTTACTTGTTCAGCTATATCTGAGTGGTTTGATGTGGGTGCTGCAGGGAGCGGACAAGTGTGGCGGGCATATGATGCTTCTCCAGCCGACGGGACTGAGCTTAGCGGTTTACTGCTTTCTGTTTCTGATGTAGCAGGAACCTATGAAGAGAATAACCCATCAGCCACAAATCCAAATCAGATTGAAATTGGAGAGTATGTTGAGTACGATTGGTTAGTTGAAAATAATGTTGCACTGCAAAAGAGCAGTTACTGTTTCCGAGTGATTGAGAATGACGGGACAGAGCTTAGCGGGTACGATGTGTATCCGACAGTTAGAACTTCTGGGTACACCCCGATTATAAATAATTGGCGTTGGTACGACGATGAAAACAGTCTCACTCCAGTTAGTCCATTAGCAGCAGAG
The DNA here is from genome assembly GCA_964351645.1 of uncultured Candidatus Saccharibacteria bacterium. Classification (GTDB taxonomy): domain Bacteria; phylum Patescibacteriota; class Minisyncoccia; order Phycocordibacterales; family UBA918; genus OLB19. The sequence continues at coordinate 3,989 of CAYGOP010000057.1, forward strand.
AATTCTGCTCCAGGCTCGATTGCGAACGGTGAAATACTGAAGCTGCGGGTTTCCGTTACAGAAGTAGAGGGTGCTCCAGGCTCGAACATTAAATTTAATTTACAGTATTCAGAGTATCCAGATTTTCGTGATGCGATTACTCTCACTTCCACATCAACCTGCTCTGGTAATTCTTTGTGGTGTTACGCCGATGGTGTTGGTGTTGATAATGATGTAATAGACACCACCGTCTTAAGTGGGGTGGATGCCTGTGTGTCTGGTGTTGGGGTGGGGTGTGGAACAGTGAACGAGGCAGAGGGTTTGTCTAGTGGCTATTCGCAACCAATTTATACTACCTCAGAGCATGAATTTACCTTGAGACACGACGGTGCTCGGGTCAATGCAGTGTATTATTTTCGTCTAGTTGATGCAACCAATGGCGCAAACCTTTTTGCAAGCAGTACGTATCCGAGCCTGGTTACAGAGGGTGCAGTGCTGACATTCGCAGTGAGCGGTATTGATGCTCAGACGGCGACTGAAGGAGTGGTGACTGATGCGACGTCTACAGCAACAAGTATTTCGTTTGGCTCTTTGCCATTAGACACAGATATAGAAACAGCCCAGCGCCTTACTGTCTACACAAATGGTACTGAAGGGTATCGGGTGTTTATGGAGTTTGACCAAAACCTAGTTGATTCTTATGGGAATACTATTACAAGCGTACCAGCAACCAACTCAGTTCCGGCTCCTTGGGAAACGATCTGTACAGGTGCAAGTTTGAGTTGTTTTGGTTACCATGCTGGTGACAATACACTCTACGAAGGCTCCTTACGTTTTGTGCTTGATGATTCATACGCAGGCATTGAGGCTGGTCCGGTTGAGGTGATGGGGAGTAGTGTTCCTGTTACATTCGATGTGAGTGATGTGGTGTATCGAACCAGAGTTGGTTTTTTGCAGTCGGCAGGGGATTACACAACTACTTTGCGTTATATTGTCGTTCCGGTATTTTAGTTGAATATTTATCAGTTTTCGGTACAATGCATGTCATCTTGTGGTTATTTAAATCACAAGACGAGCTAATGACTTAAGCACGTGTGTGCCTGAAATCATTCTATTCCGGTGTAGCTCAGCGGTAGAGCAGTTGACTGTTAATCAATTGGTCGCAGGTTCGAATCCTGCCGCCGGAGCAAGTATTGACAATATTCTAATTCTGTAAAATATTGTTAACAGATTAACAGGGAGTAATAAAATGAGAATCGCGCATCACATCAGACGTCTGATAGATGAGTACCGTATTCGTCAATCTATTATCATGGAATATGAGATACCCTTCATGCTTGCTGAGAGGAACGCAGAGTACTTCATGAAGCTCATTTTTACATGGCGCGCAGAAGCGGTTGTAGTCAGGGGTTCAGACAAAGTATTTTTTACTCACATCCCAGCATAAATTTTAAGGCTGACAACATTTTAGTCAGCCTTTTTTATATAAAAAGTTCGAACATCCTCGACCCAGCGGAGCCTATAAAAGTTTAAGTCGCACCTCGGTGCGACTTTTGCTTTTA
>CAYGOP010000058.1:0-5497 GCA_964351645.1 uncultured Candidatus Saccharibacteria bacterium
CCACTGCTATTAAAATTATATTCAATCACACCAGCTGCTGATTGCACAAAGTGAAAGCCGGGAACGAGAGATTTAGTATTGTTTGAGACTTTTTTCGACATCGTAAATAAATTTCTTATATTCTTCAAAGGTGTGATTAAACTCGTGGACTATTCCGTCATTTAAACGACTGTTAATTACATTTGCTATAGTCTGATACGCTTCCAAGCGAGCGTCTAGGTCAGAGCCAAAATCTTTTAGGAAGCGATTATGGTCCGCAAAGTATTCTTCCACTGTTGTTCTAAAATTATGCGCTTTGTCTGCTGCTGCTATCACTACCGCTTCTTTTGGTCCTCTCTTTAGCTGCTGGGCGTAGATTTTTTTTACTTCTAGCCACGGAGTTTTCTTTTCACCATCTCGTTCTGGCTCAGTTAATGTGAGTACTATGTTCGCCACTTCATCACCAAAATCGGCTTTTAATTCTTCAGCAGAGTAATCCGTGTCTTCCAAGGTGTCGTGTAACAGTGCTGCCACCAGTGTAGCTTCAGCATCAGTGTAGTCGCGCACAATCAGCATGACTGCGACCAGGTGTGTAACGTATGGTAGCGGAACAGCACCTTTGCGGAGCTGGTCTTGATGCAAGAGGGCAGCTGCTTTAATAGCTTGTTCAACTTTATACGTATACATAGATTACCGCCCCATTCTTCGTTTATAGAGCTGTTCAGCAAGACGTCGTTCCTCATCTTCTTGGTCCTCCAATTCTTCTTCGATTTTAAATTTAAGACGATCTCTTTGATTATGCAAATCCTTCATTTCTTTCATGAACTGCTCTTTCTTTAGCTCAAAATTTCTGGCCCGCGTTTCAAACTCCCTACGAACTTTATCAAGTTCCCATAGTTTGTCTTTGTCATTTCGTTCGGCCATTCGCCGTAGTTCATCCATTTCTTTAGTAATTTTGCCAATTTTATCTTCAACTCTATCCAAGTCGAATTCTGATGATGATTTAGACATATGCTTTATAGTACCGCACCTTCTTGCTCTAGTAGCTGTTTCTTCACAATTTCACCGCCGCGATTGTATCCACCTATTTGTCCGTCAGAGCGGATAACTCGGTGACACGGTATCTGTGTATCGTAGTTTTTTGCCATAATAGTAGCAACTGCTCTTGCGGCGTTTGGATTTCCAGCGGCTATCGCAACTTCCTTGTACGATAGAACTACTCCGGCTGGAATATGTCTTACAACAGTTTTGACTTTTTCAGTGAAGCTTTCCATGAGTTACTTTTGTTTGTTTTGATTATGAATCGTAAGCAGTTTCTTTCCGCAGGCTTCCCGGTACGGGCAGAATTCACATCGTTCACCACTTGGAGGGATGTCTGTTCTGTCCAAGCAGGTTTTAATAGCTTGCAGGGTCGGTTCAATCCAGTCTGTCACTGCCTGCACTGGGATGAGTGTTGTTTCAAACTGTAGGGCATCTCCAAACTCCGGCAAACTTTTATCAGCGTTCGCATACACAAGATAGCCGGTATCCTGAACAGTAAAGCCATTTTGTTCTAATAGCCATTTGTATACACCCAGCTGGCGGGTGTACTGTTGTTCCCACGGACTATCACCTAGCTTATCAATTCGTCCTTCCTTTGAAGTTGATTTATAATCGACAATAATGAGTTCGTTGTTTGGTGCCACCCAGATATCGTCTACTCCCCCACTTACGACCAGACCAGTTGGTTCGTGAGTGTGCATTATGCCAACAAACGGATCTCTCCAGGTTTCGAGGTCTTTGTGGGCAAATGGTACGGCATCTACTGCGTACTGCTCCATGAGTGGGTGCGGAGTTTGGCTTTCTCGGTAGATATCGAATTCTTTCTTAAAGAGCTCATCAACCGCAATGTTTAAGTTGAAGCTTGGAAAACCAGGTCGTTTTGTGCCCAATACATTATCTACGTAGAAACATCGTTGACATTCAAAGAAAAAATCAATCTTAGATCGTGAAAGCTTCCATTTTGCTCCCTTGTAATTCCATTCAGCTGAGCGATTTGGGTTATATTTGTACGTGTATTCGGCCATAATATTTTCAGTATACCACTCTTGGTTTAGATACAAAAAGCTCGCCGAAGCGAGCTTTTTTGTATCACGGAGTGCTGAGTATTACTGAGCAGTGAAAGTGTCAAAGATAGTATCGATTTGCACATCTCCAGCGAGACTAAAGTCGAAGTCTCCATCTTCTGTGTAGATTACAACAGCGTAGCGATTTCCGGCAGTAGTTGGACGTTGAAGAGTGATTTCTGATGGAATCAAACCTTGTGATTCACTAAATCGCACTACTCCTAGGATAAAGCCTAATTGGTCATTGTTAAATTCACGAACACCAATCCATCCTTCACTAACTGGGTAAGTAGCGCTTTCTAGCTCAATAGACATTGAAGCTGGTTGGTCTGGTACCACAACTTCACCTTCACCTACTTGTAGAGCTGGAGCTTCAGTAGTATCTGTTGTTTCGCTGTCTACTTCTTCTGTATCTGAGTCTGTGTCTGCATCTTCCGACATTTCTGAGTCTGCATCATCTGAGTGGTCTTCTGGTGCGCTTGCGTTAGGGCCTGAGAAAGCCCAAACTAGCATTCCACCGATAAGGAGTCCGACTACAAAAGCGACTAAGGTCTTCTGTCCGTCTTGTTTTTCTTCTGCCATACAAAAAAATTATGATTTGCTGAAATAAATAATATTCTGAGTATATCACAGGAAAAAACCTGTAAAACATTGACAATACTGGAGATTTACTGCTATTTACGCTTTACAGATAGTTTTTACTTCGTTGAGGAGAGCTTCATGATTTCTTTTGGATAAGTGAAGATGTCGCAGTGCGTGTGGATTTTCAGTAATGTCCCGGCATAAAATCATCCCACGAGCGATGAGAGTTTCTTTTTGTGATGAGTTAATGCTTTGCAAAACAGTTACTGGATACACGCCAGCGCGCTGAATGCGGTCATGGAGATTATTATTCTTTGGATAGTCCCAGCTTAGCATGTTGAGTCCGACACAATTCCCATAATTTTGCGCTGTTGAAGTGAACTTGGTGTTTGTGATGAGCCAAAACTCTTTGATACCACAAATGTCATCTGTGCAAATTCTCGCTTCTTTTAAATCTAATAAACGAGCGTACGAATACATAGCAACCTGGAGGTCTGACTTTATTCCTGGTCGTGCGTGAAATTTAGCCTCAGCAACAAAGCTGTGGTCTTCTTTATAAGCAGCGACGTCGATTTCGTGCTCAGCACACTTTCCAGCTAAAATAATTCCAGTGCGAGTTTTGTATCCCTCTTCTGTAAAGAGGCGTCCTAAGAATACTTCAAACGGGAAACCAGTTGGACCAAGATTAAAAAGGGCCCGGCGCAAAGAATACCGTGCAGCTACAGGTGGCTGATTTTGTCGCAAAAGAGTAAACGCGTGACGGTATATTTCCTGCGTTTTAATGCCGTCGTAGAGCGTTTGTTCTACGTCATGCAAGATTTCATTTATTTCTCCTGGATCAGCACCGGCTCGTCTCAATGAACGTCGTAATTTTTCAATTTTAAAAAACTCCTGAGTTCCGTCGGCTTTTGTGATTTTGGTGGGCATGAGTATATTGGGGCGTAATTACACAGCGCCAGTATTACTCGTTTGAATAACTCGTTATACTGGCGTACTTTCGTAATGGTCGCTTGCGCTCCCTTACTCAAGCAATAATACCACCTCCGATACAAAGAGTGTCACGATATAGTACACAGGACTGTCCAGAGGCTGGAGTTTCGCTGGTCTCAAGGAGGGTTAATTTTAATGCTGTGTCCGATAATTCAGTAATCGTTGCTTGCAAAGGAGATTGTCGGTAGCGAAATTGTATTTCAACTATATCGCCTGCTCGTAGAGCGTGCCTCAGTACCGTAGAGTAAATGCGGATACTCGCTTTTTCAGTCAAAAGTTCTTGCTTGTCTCCAACGGTAATTGTGTTGTTTACTAAGTCTCGGTGAGTTACGAATAATGCTTTTCGACTCGTATCTTTCGTATGCAGGGTAAAGCCGTGTCTTTGTCCGTTGGTGTATACCAGTGCTCCACTGTGTGTACCAATTACATCACCCTCTTCATTCAGTACCTTTCCTGGTACCAAGTCTACGTAGTGAGATAGAAAATCTGGAATATCGACGTGTCCTAAAAAGCAGATGCCCTGGCTGTCTTTCTTAGTTGCAGTTGGGACACCTGCCACTTCAGCTTCTTGGCGAATGATTTCTTTAGGTGTGTTCCCAACGGGAAATAAAGAGTGAGATAATTGTTCAGAAGTCAGAGTCCAGAGAAAATAGGTTTGATCTTTATTTGTGTCTACCCCTCGGTGCATTTCAGCACCTTGCCCACTGTTAATTTTCTGTGCGTAATGTCCGGTCGCAATATAGTCTGCACCTTTTTCCCGAGCAAAACGTAAAAAAGCGCCAAATTTCACGTGTTGATTACACATCACGTCTGGGTTCGGTGTTCGCCCGGCTTTATATTCTTCGATGAAGAAGTGTGCTACTTGATCACGGTACTCTGCTTCAGCATCACATGTAAGAAAAGGTATATCTAAATGGGCTGCTACCCGCATAGCGTCGAGCCTCTCTTGTTCCCAGTTGCACACCATAAAATCTGGGTGCCAGACCTTAATAAACACACCAACTACCTTGTAGCCTTCTTGTATTAAACGCAAAGCAGCGACTGAAGAGTCCACTCCGCCTGAAAGTCCTACAAAAACAGTTTCCTGATTTTTCATGTGGCAAGACTAGCATATACAATTAAGAATAAAAATAGCCGCACCCAAATGTGGGTGCGGCCGTCTTTAGCTTTCACGCAGCCAGTCGGCTTTGAACCTCGTGCCTCCAGGCATCGGTTATGGTTTCGTAATACCGGTCAAGATTGTGCAGATTCATGTTGATTCGCGGGACCAAAATACCGCGAGCAACTTGCATCTTTTGGCGCATCAATCTTCCTGCAGCTTCGCTGAAAGAACCAAAGAGTTGTCCCACCACACAGTTGCAATCATCGCCAATGTTGAGGGTGTCAGGATTCACTTTGGTGTACCAACCAGGATGATGCTCATCGAACCACTCTGCACCAGCCGTAGCACGCTGTGGTGCCAGTTCGATTTCGTTTGAAAAATCCGTCATGAACTATCCTCCGTTGTTCAGCCCTATTGATACAAATAAATAGCCGATAAATCAACTACCGTAAGTGAATGCGAATATTTTCTAGATGCTGGTCGTACGTTTCTGAATAGAAAAACTCCCCATCATCATTGGTTAAATAATAAAAGAAATCAGACTCAGTTGGCTCTAGTACGGCGGTAATTGCTTCCAAGCCTGGGTTTCCGATTGCGGTTGGTGGAAGTCCTGGATAGAGATAGGTGTTATACGGTGAATCAAGCTCTCTGAGCTCCTCTGCCAGCTGTCCAGCCGGTAGTTGCCCTAATGGAGTTTCTACTACGTACTCAATGGATGCATCTGCTTGCAGGGCCATAC
>CAYGOP010000059.1:0-5468 GCA_964351645.1 uncultured Candidatus Saccharibacteria bacterium
GGGTGTTATTTTGCAGGGAGAGTTTGGACATTGGTGAGCTGGTGCCGATGCCGACGTTGCCACTTGAGAGTGTGGTACCAGTACCATCTACTCCAGTTCCGAAGATGAGGTTACCGATGTTGAGGACGTCGTCTTCAGTTGTACTGAATGCGTCGATGTCATAACCAATAAAGATACCACGGTCGACAGAGGTAGCATTTTCTGCCGTTCGATACCCAATAGCGACAGTTCCCGTTCCATTGTTGCTGTATAGAGCTCGGTATCCAAACGCATTATTATAACTACCAGTTGTGTTTGAGACTAAAGAGAATCCTAAAGCGTTATTGAACGAACCGCTAGTATTTAAGTACATTGAATCAATACCAAACGCATTATTATTTTGACCAGTCGTGTTAGAAAACAGTGCTCTGGTATTTAATGCGAGATTTCCAGAGCCTGAGGTATTTACTTTTAGAACATCTTTTCCTACAGCAATATTACCACTACCACTGGTCAAATCACCCAACGCACTCCCTCCAAACGCAAAGTTTCCAGATGCCGCTGAGGTAAACGAGGTTGAAGACGCACCTGCAAAGAAGTAATTATCAAGTGTGGTGGAGCCAGTTGCTAATGGTATGTTATTTAATGAGAAACCAGCTAGACCAGTAGTCGAATCTATATTCAATTCTGTGTCATCAAACGTAAAAGTACTCGAGTACTCCAAATCAGTTCCCCCAGCGTTCACGAACGGAATCTGGTTGTCAGTACCGACCGTCAGGGTAGTGTCAGTATCAGTGAATCCAAGTGAACTCGTCGCCACCCATGCAAACCCAGCGCCAGTGGTCTGGAGCACCATGCCGTTGGTACCGGCTGAGTAGTTGTTGTCGTAGAGAGCGCCGGTGACCCCGAGTGAGCCAGCGATGGAGAGTTTGTAGTTGGGGGTGGTAGTGCCGATGCCGATGTTGCCGCTACTGAGTGTTGTGCCAGTACCGTCGATGCCAGTTCCAAAGATTAGGTTTCCGATGTTGAGCTGTTCATCACCAGCTGGATTCATAAGGTCAATGTCGTACCCGAGCACGATGTTGTTCGATCCAGTAGACAAGTTGTCAGCTGCTTGGTAGCCGAGGAGGATGTTGTTGTTGGCACCAGTATCGATGTCGAATCCAGCTCGATATCCCAACGCAGTGTTGTTGATAGCAATCACCGGAGTTCCGTATACAGTACCGCCCGCCAACGCTCGAGAACCAACTGCGACGGTTGAGGTGGAGCGCAGATTCGTACCTGTTTCGTACCCAATCAAATCGTTGTAATCTCCGGTGTTGACCAACGCAATCCATTCTCCAATAAAATTGTTGAACGAACCGGTATTACTTTGTCCGGCATATGAACCAATGATTTGGTTGCTACTTGCACCACCTCCCATGAACTGCCCGGCGGCCTCACCGGCTAGGAAGTTACGATCACCGTAGTTCCCAATACCGGCCGCATTTCCAAGAACGATATTTGAGTCACCGGTGTTGGCAGACCCGGCTCCGGAGCCTATAAATATATTGTCTGAACTGGCTGAAGAAGCCACTGCGGCAAAACTTCCGATTGCAATGTTCTCATTCGTTGTCGACGCGCGAAAAAAGACGTTCCCAAGCACAGAAATCGTCCCATCTGAGTTCGGTGTATCAAGATTAATATCCCCTGCTACTGTCAGCTTGGCGTTTGGTGAGGTGGTGCCGATGCCGAGACTACCTGCAGATGCATCAACAAACATATACGGTGCTGTCCCATCTGGACGACCAAATAAAATATCTTCACCTTGAATTAAAATATCTCGCCGATTACCATCATCAGGATTAGTTTTAACGGCAAATCCGGCCGTCCGTAGAATAGAGACGCAATCATTGGCTTGTGTACCACAGTTAAGCAATACCGCATAATCAGAAATTGCCGAAAGAGTGGTGCTTGCTGCATCAAGTAAGTTGCTATTTACATGGATCGACGCCTCTGGTTGTAAGACGTTAAAACCAGTACCGAACCCAACCTTTCCATCAACCCCCACATAAATACCTTCATTATTAGAATCACCATTTATATAATTATTCCCCAGAATGATGTTGGCACTGGTTCCACTCATCGTCAGACCAGATCCTCCTACCGTCAGAGTCGTTCCATCAAACGTAAAGTCTGCATCATATTCAAGATCATCCCCAGCTGCATTGGTAAACGGAATCTGGTTGTCAGTACCAAAAGTGATTGATGAGCCACCAGAGATACCAAGTGATGAAGTCGCCACCCACTGCACACCTGAACCAGTGGTTTGCATGATCATACCCGCAGTCCCAAGTGACGCTGAGTTGTCGTAGATACCACCAGTCAGAGCAATGTCACCGTCGACTGACAGTTTGGCGTATGGTGAGGAGGTACCGATGCCGATGTTGCCAATCTCGAGTACGGTAAAGACTTCGTCCCCGCCAGTCTCAAAGAGGTTGAGGATATCGGTGGTACTTTCTGACTGAATTGCTAGTCGTGAACCAACTGTGCTGGTACCAATCCCTACGTTACCTTCTATTATTGCGCCGTTGGTCGGAGCAGCAATGCCGATATATCCTAAACCAGCAGAGAAATTTCCATGAGTTGTTAGCATTGAGGCTGCTGACGCACCACCAGCGGCAACACGACCGGCATTGGTAAGGACTAAGATTTCAGCACCTGCAAGATTACCTAGTGATAGTGCGCCGTATGAACTATCAATACGCGCAGATGAAACTCCACTGTCAGAGAAAGTGAGAGCGCCGTTGTTTGACAGGTCAATGGTTAGCTCTTGGGATGGACTCGTCGTCCCAATCCCCACATTGCCACTCCCATCCACAAAGACCCCTTCATCATCTCCGTCGCCAGAGAGGAAGTTAGACCCAAGAGCGATGTTGGCACTGGTTCCACTCATCGTCAGACCAGATCCTCCTACCGTCAGAGTCGTTCCATCAAACGTAAAGTCTGCATCATATTCAAGATCATCCCCAGCTGCATTGGTAAACGGAATCTGGTTGTCAGTACCGACCGTCAGGGTAGTGTCAGTATCAGTGAATCCAAGTGAACTCGTCGCTACCCACACAAAGCCAGTACCGGTAGTTTGCAGTACCATGCCATTGGTACCGGCTGAGTAGTTGTTGTCGTAGAGAGCGCCAGAGATCATAGCGTCGCCAGCGACGGTGAGTGTGTGGCCGGGGGTAGTTGTAGCGAGGCCGAGGTTGCCGTTTTCATCAAGTCGCATTCGTTCTGATGCCGCTGACCCAATACCTGGCGCATCAGTATAAAAACTAAGGTACCCTTCTGTACCACCCCCTGTACCTGTCCACGCATGAATAGCGCCAGCATTAGCAAAAGAGATCTCTCCTACTTTTCTATTGGCAGCACCCTGTGATCGCTGAAAATGAATTAGACCGGAATCGAATTGTCCAATTCCTTCCTCCTGGAGAAGTAGCGCCGGAGATTTTGCAGACCCACTAGAATCTACTGTCAAAGCCAGCATTGGGTCATAGCCACTACTTGTGATAAACGAAGTTGATGTGCCAAGTAAAACTTGACTATTAGACGTATCAACAAACAACGCCGGGTCGCTACTTGTCCCTACCCAAAAATCACCCCAGACATCAAGCAGGCTCGTTGGTGAAGAGGTGCCGATACCTAGACGACCAGAAGCATTCAAAGTAAGTAAATCACCGGCACTACCTGAATTAGAAGTAACATTTATTAGATCAGCAGATTGAGTACTGGTGGCATTTATCACAAGACCTGCTTGAGTATTTAATATAGGATTCAGTACTGCAACTGCAGACTGAGTACCAACTAGCATGTGTACTTCCTGATCATTTGCAGATGAAAATGCAGCTATCGCAGCTCCAGAAACTGTCATGTCGGTGATAGAAACGTCGTTTTGAAAATTAGAGGCATAAATGTCTCCCACGCTGTCAACCCGACCGACAAAGACTATTCCCTCATGATCGGGAGACACAAAGCCACCGATGTCACCAGAAATACTCATTATTACATCTCCCACATTATCTTGGAAAGAAATACCTCTGGCCGGTCCATGTCGCAGAACGACACTATCCCTTGAGTCTAACACTATGCCCTGACTACCATAAGATTCAATATTGAAACTCTCATCTATGGCCAACACCGTTGTGCCACTACCATCAATAAACTCTAAAAGATTTACACTTTGTGAAGTGCTAGCTTTCAAAGAAAGGGCAATATCACTAGGTTTAAAATTTTCTATACTCAAACGAGCAGTTGGGTTAGTAACTCCCAATCCAACATTCCCGCTATCAGCAATAAACAACGTGCTAGTTGCTTCTGCCGTATTGCCGGCCCCACCACGGAAGACAAAGCCGTTGGTAAGGGCAAGGTCAGATGGTGCAACTGATGAGAGGTATCCGGCTACTGAATGATCACCCCAGGAGAAGGCAGTTTGCCAGTCGGTAGATGAAGCGGTGAGCGGGATACTGTATCCACCATCAAGTGAGAACACACCGGTGCCTGAAGTATACGTGAGGCCGGTGATAGTTTCTGAGAATGCATTACGAGCTCTGGTGTCAGTGTAGAAAAAATTGCTCCCTTCCACCAAATCATCAGTATTGATCGCCAGTCCACTAGTGGCAATATCTGCCCAGGCAGTACCGTTCCAGTAGAAGAGGTCACCAAAGTCGTTGGTGATAGCGGCGACGTCAGAGAGTGACTCGATTGAATCATCGGTGATATCGTCGTCATCCAAGGCACCATCGTTGTTGGTGAAGACGTTGGTGGTGTCGGTGAGGAAGGCTTCGAGGCCAGCTTCGGTGGCTGACTGGAGGATGGTTGAAGAGCTATTTATATATGAAGCGACGCGGGCGTTGGTGAAGTATTGGTTGGTGGAGCCTTCGGTGAGGGCGTCGGTAGTTGTACCGTACCAATCAGCTAGAGCGAAGTATGTCGCTAGATCTGAGCTCTGCACCTCGGCATTGATCGTGTTGCCAGTCCATGATAAACCAGTTCCAGCTGCGATACGGGTGCTCGGAGTCTGGAAGAAGTTGTTCCAGTCTGAAGTACTCGCCGTCAAAGGGATTGAGTAACCCCCATCGAGCGAGAAGACACCGGTGCCCGAAGTATACGTGAGGCCCGTGATAGTTTCGGATAGAGCACTGCGGGCGAGCGTATCAGTATAGAAAAGGTTGGCGCCTTCAGTCAGATCGTCGGTGTTAATGTTCAACGTACCAGTCGCTGCATTGACCCAATTACTCCCATCGTACGACAACAATTGTCCGGAACTTGGTCCAGTTAGATCAGTATCACCGAGACCATCCAGCGTAATATTTAAGGATGAAGTAGCAACCGAAAGTGCGTTCCCAGACACGACCAATCCGACTCCCGTCAGGTCAGAAACAAAATCACCACCAACAACAAGGTTCGTGGTAGTCGCGGTACCAGTGACGGTGAAGTTAGTGGTGGAGGCACCAGCA
>CAYGOP010000060.1:0-5468 GCA_964351645.1 uncultured Candidatus Saccharibacteria bacterium
TGGGCGCCGCCGCACGCGGCGCCCATTGTTACCTCCACGACGTCCGCGAGCACCTCCTCTTGAAGTACGATCTCCTGTCGCAGCGGGTGCATCGGTAGCTGCTCCAGTTGTGGGAGTAGCCGCTGCTGGTGTTTTCACCGCAGTATCTGACTTTACGCCAGTTGTAGCTTCCTGCTGTTTTTCTTCTGACATTGTTAAATGTTTTAAAGTTAAATAATTTAGAATTTCAATCCTCCTGCTCGAGCTCCATCAGCCACAGCTTTTACAATACCTGTGTATTGGAAACCGCCACGGTCAAATACAACTTCTTCAATTTTTGCCGCTAGTGCAGCTTTTGCAATTGCAGCTCCGACTGTTGTTGCTTTTTCAACTCCAGTTCCTTTTGTTTCTTTTCGAGAATCAGCCGCAGCGAGCGTCTTTCCTGCTTCGTCGTCAATGAGTTGTGCGTACACAGCTTGATTGCTTCGGAACACAGCAAGACGTGGTCGAGTTGCTGTCCCAGACACTTTAGAACGCAGGCGCTTGTGACGCTGAGTTCGGAGAGTAGCTTTTGTTTGTGATGTTTTCATATAAATGAATTACCAGACTAGACAGCCTTCTTACCTTGCTTACGAATAATAAATTCTCCTTGGTATCGAATACCTTTCCCTTTGTATGGTTCAGGCTTCTTCACCTTTCGTACGTTGGCAGCGAACTGTCCAAGTGCGTCCTTATCAGCTCCAGAAAGAGTGATAACGTTCTTTACGACTTCAGCTGAAAGTCCTTCTGGAATTTCAAGATTTACTGGGTGTGAGAATCCAACATTGAGGACAATGTTTTTTCCATCTACCGCAGCTCGGTATCCAACTCCTTCGATTTCAAGATTTCGAGAGAACCCTTCGGTTACACCAGTAATCATGTTTCGAGTGTGAGCTGCATACGTTCCCCAAAGTGCTTTAGCGTCTGGTGTATCACCAGGAGAAAAAGTAATGGTTCCGTTTTCAATTACGATGTTTACATCGTTTTTCATTGGTTTTGCCAATGTTGCTTTTGGTCCTTTTATCGTCAGTACGCCATCAGCATGAGTAACTTCTACTCCGGCTGGGATGACTACTGGAATTTTTCCTAATCGACTCATATTACCAAATGATGAAAAGTTGTTCACCTCCAACTTTCTTCTCTACCGCTTCCTCGTTGGTGAGGATTCCGGCTGGAGTAGAAAGAATCATGTGTCCCTTTCCAAATTTAACTGGATGAATATCAGCGACCTTCGTGTAGAGACGTCGACCAGGCTTTGAAATTCGTTTCACGCCGTTGATTCGGTGTGTTCCGTTTTCATAACTAAGTGTCACTTCGAGGGTCTTTGTTTGTACTTCTTTTCCGGCGGTAGCAACTGATGCTACGTATCCTGCTTCTGCAAGCTTATCTGCGACAGAGTGTCGGAGTTTTGAGTATGGTACTGAAACCGAACCCTTTCCTACTGCTCCTGCGTTCTTCAGACGGATAATGAAATCGCCTATTGTATCTCCTACCATGATGATTTCTTAACGCCTGGTATATGTCCTTCGTTGGCCTGTTCGCGGAAGCAAATTCGGCACATATCGAAGTCGCGCAAGTAGCCTTTTCCTCGACCGCAGAGACTGCAACGTCGGACCACTCGCGACTTAAACTTTGGTGTCCGCATAGCGCGGATAAGTAAAGCTTTTCGAGCCACTGTATGTGTTTCTTATTGGCGGAGCCGTTTCACCACGAATTGGTGACTGCACCCCTCTTATAAATCCGGCAAACTCAGTGTGTGAGTAGCCTTCAACGACAGGTTGCCCTATGTAGGCGCCTGTAGTCTTGCCAGCAAATGTACCAGAATAGTAATAAAAAGCAAGGGTAAAATGCTTATTTGTATAGAAAAACGGCGCACCCAGGGGTGCGCCGTAAAGGTTCCCTTTCGGGAACATAGGAACTTACTCTTCTTCGTCACTTCCCACCCGATCACGCAAAGCGTTTAGTGCTGCTTCAAGTTCAGCACCAGCTGCTCCAAACTGACCGTCACCGGACAGATTGCCGTATGTAACCAAGCGTTCATAGACAAGCTCGAGCAACTCTCCGTCGGAGAGGTTTTCCCCTTCGCCGTCCTGCAGTAAGTCAACTGAGCGAGCAAACCCGAGTAACGCTTGACGCGATTCCTCATAGGTATTACCCCAAACAATTTTTGTGGAATCATCTGAACCTGGCCGCAACTGAACACTGACAACACGCTTGAGCTCTGGAATAGCTCCCGGTCTCGCTTCGGTGTAAATGGGTTCAAAAGCAACCAATTGACCACTCACCAAAGGTAAGATAATCAAGTTGCCGCGAAACCAAGTAGCCTCACCACGAGTCCAGTCGCGAAATGAGCTCACGAACGGATCGTGCTGCGCAATGCGCTGCTCAATATGTGCGGGACCATCAACGTGAGTGTCACCAGGGAAACGGTACGCAACGAGACGTCCGTAATTATCCCCGTCAGAAAGACCAGTCAACCAACCAGTCATACGAGGACGAGACTGTGACGCGGACCCACCAAACTTAAAGACATACGGTCGAGTGAGCATGAACTCCGGACTAGTTGGAGCCAGCTCCAAAGCATCCGAACCTTCCTCGAGTGCAACCGGCGGTAGCTCGGCAACAATGTACCGCGCTGCCATCGAAACTTCCCGACCTCGAGAATATTCCGTTGGCGCCGACCAAACGTCTGAAGAGTTGTAGAATCGTTCAACATCAGTGACATGATACGCCGCGTATGCAGCGTACTGATGCAAGAAGAGACCTTCTGGATAGCGCGCATGCGCCTGAAGACTTTCCGGCATCTCTGAACGAGATTGGATCAGGTCAGGAAAGGCCGCTTGGTACGCTGCCAAAACCGGATCCGACTCATCAAACGCATAGAGATTGACAACGCCATGACAGAGATCCACAGTAGCCTTAACAGCACCGCGGATATATCGCACATCACCAATTTGTTCCGCGAACGGATAGTGATTTGAAGTGGTATAGAGATCCTGAACCGCAACTAAGCGACCCTCATGGATGACCACATACCAATCCGAATCTGCCGTAAGAAACGGCACAACTTCCGCAATACGCTCACTCACATTTCGATGGATGAGCATTCGCGTCTCATCGGAGAAGTACTCCGAGAAGAGTATTTGCATAAGTCCAGTTTCCCAGACGGCCGCCGCTTTTCGCAACGGATTTGAAAGCACAACACCTCCGTCACAACTGTAACGATTGGTAAGGTCTTGCGTATCAAGCGGTCGATCAAACTCGTCGATACCGTTAGCGTTAACGAACACAGCATCACCGAAATTGTCGCCAAAATAGATACGCGGCTCTTCAAGATTGAGCCAAGGAACCTGAGTTGAGCCATCAAGATCACCAGCATAATAGATTGGTTCGCCGTTACCGACGAATCGGTTAACTGGTGAGACAACTGCGCCGTACCCGTGAGTGAAGCGCAATCGGGTATTTACCCAACTCTGCCCAGCCGAAGCTGGTAGTTGCGAGATGTCGAGGTTTCTCAGAGAAATCATGACTGGATGAATCTGGCCATCTTCGTCGATATATCGATCAAGATCAACGTCAGTGAAGTCGTAGTAAGGCTTCACCCTTTGCGTTTGAGTAATACGCTGATCAAAGACCGAGTAGTCCCAGATTCTTGCTGCATCAAGCGTAGCCGTATTGGCCTGCAAATCAGCAGCTGACATCGTGTCGACAATCGGGAATTCACGAAGCTCAATACCTTCGGCATCGATGTTAAAAGCTGCTCGTGTCATCTCCATTGTGTACTGAACGTACGGACGGTTCTTCTCTAGGTGGTTCGCATTGCTCACCGTCAGATTGAAGAAGAAAAGAACCACCATATAGACAACAAAACTGGTCACAAGTGTAGCGCCAGAGCCAATAAGCGTCCGCGTCATAAACTGACGACGGAAAAACGAAACCCCAAGCACTACAGCTGAGAGCAAGAACGAAATCCAGGCAATGATTTTCAAAGCCGGATCACTGATTGAATGCCGCAGATAGTCGATGCCGTGAATATTTCCGGTATGACCACCACTTGGCGCGTAGACCAGTTGCACCCGCCACAGCAAGCAAAGCAAGCCAAGGTAGAGCAACGTTCCAGCCACGATAAAGCCGATTTCACTGGAAAGCACAAGATCGCCTGAGCGGCCAAGACTATATCGATTCTTCGCTCGTGAGACCAACAAAACTGCCGGCACACAAAAAATAATCAACAGGAAACCAAAACCCATCAAGCTTTCATAGAACGGAAGCTCGAAAAGGTAGAACGAAAGAGGCCGACCAAAGACTGGGTCAAGTGCCCCGCCCGGCTCATGATAGAGATAGAGCAGATAGGTTGTCCAGTCCATTTGAGCGCCGATAGTACCAAGGATAAGACCTGCGATAATACCGTACGTTACGCTACCAAAAGCGACAGTGGAGATATTTTTCCACTTTCTCTCTGGAGCACTCCAATCAACCGTACTTGCGATTGCCGCTGCCAATGAAGCAGTTGCAACGAAGAAACCGGCAACAAAGAGCAATCCAAAAAGCTTCCACACGATGATGAACGCTTGCCAAAAACGTTGCGCCTGATCTTGCACCTCAGTAAACCAAAGAAAACTGAGATAGTAGTTCAAGAAAACGATGAGAGCGACATCTACCAAGATGCCTAAAACGAGAATGAGGCCGCCGCGGAAAACCACACGGTCCGCACTCCTGTTCCGTACTGCTCTAATTAGTGGCCACGCGCTACCAAGCGCGATTGCCGCTAAAAGGAGATAAATCAAGATCATGACTGATCCTTTCTAGTTAGGTGGGAATTGTCGAAGAGCAAAAAGCGCCGTTTCCGGCGAGTCTACACTGAAAAACTTATATCATAAAATATAGATAAATCAAGGGTAAAATGCTTATTTGTATAGAAAAACGGCGCACCCAAAAGGATGCGCCGCAAAGGTCTTCTACTCAGGAAGAACGTCTGTAGGAACTGGTGCGCGTTCGCGATAATGACGAATCGTGTCAACGATAAGCCAAACAACAAACACCACCAACCCGTCAAGCCAAACGTGAATCCCTATCGGGAGCATCAGCCCTGTAGAAACAAAAAACTTGGGAAGATGTTGGTACCAACTGCGGTGAGTGAACCAACCTGGCCACTTACGAAACAGTGCAATCAGACCACCGATTACAATCAGGGCAAACCCTGGAATAATCAGTTGCGGGATAATGAATGTCATTTACTTTCTTTCTCCTTTTTCTGACGACGCACCCGAACAAGCATTCGTTCGTGAGCATCAGTTGTTATTAAGTGGTAGCGCCGCGCCTTTCGTAACACGCTACGCACGAAACGTTTATGCTTTGCTGCCACGACAGGAAACTTCGGCGCGATGACTCGCACCCAAAGATTCCCGAACCAACCAAATATTCGGCCGAGAAATGGCATAGTGTGTAGC
>CAYGOP010000061.1:0-3685 GCA_964351645.1 uncultured Candidatus Saccharibacteria bacterium
TTTTCTAGATGCAATTCCGGTAGAGACTGTCCATCTTGCTACGGGTCGTGGGGGAGGCTGTGGAGGAGCAATCTAATACCATAAATACTAGCTATATCGGCTAGCCGAGATTGTTTTCTACGCTTCAAACTACTCCTGTTCACCCGCACACAACCGCTATCTCTCAACCCAAAACCCAGTCCAACCCAACCCCTCCCATCGCCACTGAACCTAGGTCTGTTCACTACAAAAGTACGCATCCTCATCATCTTCAACCAAAACCCACCCACCACCCAAGCTATACACAATATATATACAAAATAAAAAAAACCTTATGCCACAAAGGTATAATGAAAAGAACAGGGATACATTCTTCACTCGAAGATGTATCGCTTTGTGTATATGAGAATCTGGCAGCTAAAGAATCTTGTCGCGCTGACTCTGGTCCTTGGAGGGTTTTTTGGAGTAGCTTCGTATGCGTCTGCACAAGTGAGTGTGCAACACGGAACACTAGCTATGACTGGCACCACCCAAGATGTGACTATCACTGCGGTAGCGACCTCAAGTGCCTGGGTGCGACACACGGCCCGAGTGGCAGGAGGAGCTGATGACCAAGATGTCACCGTTGAACTCATCGACAGCACCACACTCCGCTTCACACGCTACGTCGCTGGAGGAACACTCACTATTCATTGGCAGGTGATTGAGGATTCTGAAGCGACGGTGCAGCGAGGGACAACGACAGTTGGTTCAGGAGCGCTGACTGCAACCCAATCGATTTCTAGTATCGACCAAGGCGAAACCTTTCTTCTGATTACCAACCGGACTAATACAGCGGCTGATGGAGATGTAACCCAAGGATTTTACGCAGGGTATTTCTCCGCAGACGATGAGCTGACCTTTGAGCGGGGTGTCTCAGGTTCAGATAGTGTTATTTCTTGGGAAGTGGTGACCATTAGTGACGCCTCTGTGCAGTCTGGTTCGAGTACTATTACTGGCACATCTGATACAGCTACGATTTCTTCAGTGGCTACCTCGTCGACATTTATAGTAGCTCACACTGCTGTCACGAGCGCTTCACTTACAGACCGACATGTCAGTGTTGATTTAACAAGCGGAACCAACATCGCTTTTGAACGTGGTCGCGCTACCGGTATCGCAACCACCACCTGGTTTGCAGTGACCGTCCCGCGCTACACTATCCAAAAAGTTGATAGTGGTCTCGTGTCAACTCAGCAGGTAGATATGAGTATTAGTGCAGTGGCGACTACCTCAAGTTGGATTATTGGAAGCTCAGAAAACGGAGGTACTGGTTCGTCTAACTCTAACTCAAAGTACACGGTGTACTTCACTGATACAACTACGGTGACTCGGTTTAAAAACTCAACCTCACAAAACACACAGTTTATCGGCTACGTTATTTCGATGACCGCGGCTTCTGGTGGCTGGCCTGTAGAGGGTATTACTATCACCGGTACTCTGTATGAAGCTGATGGAGTGACTCCGGCTGGCTCAGGTCTAAGTGTCGTGGCTGCGGTCGGTACCTCCACTCCGTCACGCCACGCCACGACCACCGACGGAAGCGGAAGCTTCACCATCACTAGTATTGCCACGACCACTATTGATACCACCTGGAGCACCTCAAGCGCTATCGCTGGTGTCGGGTTATTCTCTGACGTGGTATACGCCAATGGACTCTATGTCGCGGTCGGTGACTGCTCCACCACCTGTGTCGCTACCTCAACCGATGCTGTCACCTGGACCAGTGGTACTGGTGCAGGTGGCGGAGATGAGTGGCTTGCAATCACCTACGGCAACGGTCTCTTTGTTGCAGTTGGTGTCACTGGTGACCGAGTGATGACCTCACCAGACGGTATCACCTGGACCGCTCGCTCTGCCGCCGGCAATAACGACACCTGGCGTGATGTCACCTACGGCAACGGTCTGTTTGTGGCGGTTGGACAAAACAGCGGTGACCAAATCATGACCTCACCTGACGGTATCAACTGGACCGTACAGACCGAAGCTGGTACAAACCCCAACCTCAAAGGGGTAACCTACGGTAACGGCCTCTTTGTCGCGGTGGGTGATACATTCTCTGATGACACGCTCATGACTTCACCGGATGGTGTCACCTGGACACTCCAAGATGGCTACGGTAACTGGCGGGCTATAACCTACGGCAACGGTCGCTTTGTGGTAGTTGGTGATAGTACCGACGTGCTTGATAGTGTGATGTATTCGGACGATGGTCTCACCTGGGCTACCACCACTGCCCTGGGTGACAACGATAACTGGGAATCGGTTACCTACGGCAACGGTCAGTTTGTGGCTGGAGCGAACTTTGGAGTGAGTGACGATACGATTATGACCTCTCGCGATGGCATTACCTGGACCAGTCTCACTTCACCATCTGATGACTCCTGGTTTGGTCTGACGTATGGACAAGGTCGCTTCGTGGGTGTGGGAAGTGTCGATAATGTTATCTACACCGACGCTGGCTTCGGCGAAGACACGCCCATCACGCTCTTCGTGGATGGTGAAACTGAGCAAGGCACCACCATTACCTACGGTATCAATGGTACCGCCACCGGCACCATCCCCAATATCGATATCTGGTACGACCATACCCGTCTCCAGCACAGTAGTACCACCGGTACTATCGATTTATCTAACGCCGACTTCTACGACCAAAATGATGATTCGGATGTTCTCTTTATTGCCACCACCAGCACCTCTACCATTATCACCGTAAACCCAGCCGGCAACGCTGTATCACTACGTGTTGCTTCCAATACCACGTTGTTTGCTCCACAAGTTCTTGATATTGAAGACGGCCTCACCATCGACGGTGCCTTTACCGCTGAACAGGGAACCGTGATAGTGAATAACGACATAGTCGCAACCAACCCCACCTTCTTTAACCTATACAACCCATCTGCACTTATTAGTATGCCGACGGAGGTCACGATTGGAAGCAGTCTACTCAACAACGGTACAATGAGCTTTGCGACCTCCGGTACGCTTAGGCTTGATGGAGAAACAGTCACACTTGATGGTTCGTTAGTGGGTAGTAGCAAGCTCCCTGATGTATCAGTCCAAGGCTCTACCACCGTGACCTTCCTTGCTAATGCTTCAACTTCAGCGCTGAGCATTAGTGCCAGTTCGAGTGTGACGGCGCCAAGCGCGCTTACTATCGCTGGCGACTTCACCCAAAACGGCAACTTTGATGCTAATGGGGGAACGCTCTATGTAAATGGGGAAGCTTCACGCTTTAGTGGTGACTTAGTAGGAGCTAATGCGCTTAATGAAGTGATTATCGTAGACAATCCGCTCTTAACCACCTTTGGAATAAATGGAGCTACTACCACCGACCCAACCAGTGGTACTGACATCGCCTACGGCATCACATCCGACGCTACTACGCTCTACGTCACTGGGTACTGCACCGGCTGCGGCAGTCTCGGCGGTCAGGCCTACTACACCGTCGCGATGGATAAAGCCACGGGTGACTTCCTTTGGAGTACCACCACCGACTCGACCAGTGGCACTGACATCGCCTACGGCATCACCGCCGACGCCACTGCCCTCTATGTCACCGGGTACTGCTCCGGCTGTGGTGGTCTTGGTAGCGGTGCTTACCACACCGTGGCGTACGACAAGACCGATGGTAGCTTGCTCTGGAGCACCACCACCGACCCAACCA
>CAYGOP010000061.1:3785-5372 GCA_964351645.1 uncultured Candidatus Saccharibacteria bacterium
TGTGGTAGTTTGGGTAGCAACGCCCATCACACCGTCACCTATGATAAAAGCGGCGGTGCGACTGGCAAGGTTGATGTCTCGTTCCTGACCACTGCTTCAACCACCGGTGCACTAACCAACCTTGATACAACCAGCTCTCTTACCACTCAAGCGGATATCTCTATTGCGGGTACTCTCACAACCAGTGGAGTAATGACCGTACGAGGTAGTAACAACCAATTTGCCACCACCACAAACTCAGGTGTGCTCACCATCGACGCTGGTACCACCACCTTCACGGGTGACCTTACCAACACTGGCTCCGTGATTGCCCCACAAGCGACACTTATCGCTACTGGAGATGTCACCGCTACCACTTCATTTGATAATACGTCTGGATCACTGGTGTTTGCTGGTACTACACAACAAACTGCAACGTTTAGCACAACCACAATTCTGCTCGATGAAGCCTTTGAAGACGTATCTTTCCCACCAAGCGGGTGGCAAACCGGTGGTGATGCAGTGTGGATTCATACCACTGCAACAACCAGTGGTGGCAGCTTAGGGGCCGCAGCAAGCGGGGGAGTTGGTGACGGGCAGGAGTCATGGCTCCAGGCCACTACTACGCTCACTAGCACCAGTACGCTAACCTTTGATTGGCGGGTGAATTCGACTGATGCCGGTTACGACTTTCTGGTACTTTGCATCAATAACACAAGTAACTGTGTTGCGCCGGAAGACGGCGGTACCAATGATCTTTCTGTAACGGGCATTTCCGCAGATTGGGAATCTGCCTCACTCGAACTCAGTCCGGGTGAGAACGTGATTCGCTTTGCGTATGTGCGCGATAGTTTTGGATTTGGTTCTAGTGCTGATAGCGGTTTTGTAGATAATATTAGTTTGTTTCAAGGTAATACCCTGCTCAACAACCTCACCATCACCAACACCTCCGGCACCGGCACCACGTCACCATCAGTAGTCTTCAATTCACCAGTCACCACCCTTGGTACCTTCACCATGGTAGCCTCGACCTCAGTCAACTTCTTGGCGAATGCGACGGCTACCCTTACCAACATTGATTTGCAAGGAGCGGTGGGTGAGCCGGTGTATCTGGCTTCTACTGTTAATGGTACACAGTGGTTCTTGGATGTCCCTGGTACGCAGACCGCTGTCGATTACGTCTTTGTCGCCGACTCTAATGCCTCGGTTGGCCCAGAGATTGTCGCGAGTAACTCAACCGATGGCGGCAACAACACCAACTGGAGCTTTGGTGTCGGTGGGGGAAGTGGTGAGAGTATCACCATCACCGGTACCTTATATATGAATGATGGCATCACACCAATCGGCGCTGGGAAACTTATCGTCGCAGCGGTTGGTACCTCAACACCTTCACTTCACTCCACCACCACTGATGCATCAAGCAATTACACCATTGAAGGAATTGCCACCAGTACGATTGGCGGGTGGAGTACGACCAGTGCCGCGGGTGATAACGACACTTGGCGCAGCGTCACCTACGGCAACGGCCTGTTTGTCGCGGTGGGTGGTGGCGCCGACCGCGTCATGACCTCTCCCGACGGCATCACCTGGACCGCCCGCAGCGCCGTG
>CAYGOP010000062.1:0-5354 GCA_964351645.1 uncultured Candidatus Saccharibacteria bacterium
GTACTCGTTTAGAGCATCGAAAATTGCCTCGGTTAGAAGCGATAGTCGATTCTTTTCCGGCGGGAATTCAAACCGTAGAAGATGTCTTTGCTCCAGCGGAGACGCAAGAAAAACGTCCAGAGGAGGGACATAAAATGAATAAAGCAGATATGACGTTTGCCACCAGCTTTGCGGCTGCTGGTCTCGGTTCGAAGCTCGCCGATTTTATCGAAAAGCAAAGTTTGACTGGTTGGGTGTATGAGAACCTTGACTGGGATGATGATGTCATCAGCATGTTTGCTGATGGTGAAAAAGGTCCTCTACCCGGACAACTCACACAATTTCTCGCTCACTGTAAACAAGTGGGTATTCTGGGAAGTGAAGTGTTGAAGCTGATACAGAGTTTCTGTGACGAGAATGGTCCAGAGACGGACAATGTCTCGTCTGGTCAGCTCGAGCCCGAAAAAGGGTATTACGAAGAACTGTGGTTTCCTGATTGTGTGGTGTTTGCTTCAGAGACGATTCCTTTAGTGGGAAGCGACGAAGGGGTGTTGTCGAAGCGATTCTATAACACTCTGAAAGCAGTACGTGATGCGTTTGACTTGCAGTGGGGCGAGATTGAGCAAAAACTCGGCCTCTCACACGAAAACATCATTGCGTTGCAGTCTGGGAAGCAGGTTTTGAAACCCAAAGTTCTTGAGGTCATTCCTAAGGCCTTGAAGAAACACTTCGGAGTCGATTTGACTATCCGAGAGATTCTGGGTATCGATGAGTTGCCAGAACTGCATACTGTCACAGCAGAAGCTGAGACAGTCAACGTTGAAACCTCGCAAGCAGAGGAGTCAAATACAAAACAGACAATAAAGGAGCCAGAAACTGTGGCCGATACTACAAGTCAATCGGACATTCCTCCAAATGGATGGCCACAAAAAGCTATTGCACAGTTTATTGTGCAAGCAGTTGCACAAAACGACACGCTTGTCTTGCGTGACGTGCTGGCCTCCATTGGGCGCAATAGCCACTTCAACGCTCAGGTTCTGAAAGGGAAGCAGGCATATAACCGGCGTGACCTTGAAGAGATTGCCAAACTGTTGGGTCTATCTTTCGCAGATGTGTCCACGGCGAACATGTCAGTTCTGAAAGTGGTTACAGAGTCTGTGGCAGACGGTGATATGCAGGCGATTGCTCGCAATATTGCCCGCTTGATTGAAAGTAAGGGCTTGCGGACGTTTGATGTGCTGAGTGCTGTTGGTATTCGCTACCGACCGCATAACTCTCACGTGGTGAAGGGTATCGAAGGGTATTCATACACCGACCAACAGCTTTCTGACATTGCTGCCAAAATTGGGGTGAGTGTGGAAGAGTTGCGAGGTGAAGTTGCTCAATCTGCTTCAGTGGCAACTCCTGCTCCGGCAGAAGTGGTTGCGGAGTTGGTTTCGGATACTCAAGCTGCCGTTAGCGACGCTCCACAAGAGGTCGCCCGGTCGTCATCTGATTATGATGCGACGGACAAAGTGCTTCGGAAAGTGGTTGTTGCACAATTGAGAAAGCTGCGCGACTTCCTTGGCTTGACCGGAAAGGAGTTCACTGCAGGCGTACCAAACGCCAGCAAGGATATCTATTATGGTTTGGTCAGGGTTGAGAGTTACGTGTTGAAAGGTTTGGTGCAAAAGCACAAATCAGCAGCACCATGGCTGACCTTCGAATGGTTTTTGTCCGACGCCGACGTGATAGTCGACCAGGTTCAAGAGCCTGAAGCTGAGGTGGCACAGCCAGCGTCACCTTCGCCGGAACCAGAACCGGTTGTGGAGAGTGTTTCTCCAGAGCCTGTAGTGGAAACAGAGGAAGTGCCTGTGATGCAGACCAAAGAAGCTTCGGTTCCAGTAGAAGAGCCGAAACCGACAATGGAAACACAGAAGCCGTTTTTGCAGACATTTGCAAAAGCGTACGGTCCCAAGACCGATCAATCGCTCGATTGGCGGAAACTCTTCTTTGTGTTTGCCAAAGCAGGGTACGTAAAAGGCGAGGTGGTGGCTAGTTTGCTGGAACCATTTACCGTTCACTCAAACGTGTCGGTTGACTGGCAGAAGCAGGTGCTCGCAGTAGCGGGGCCGGTACTGCAGTCAGTGAACCAAGCTCCAGAGTTGGAAGATATAACCCAGGATGCTTCATTGATGAAGGTCTTGTCTGAACTTTCAGCTCTGGATGTACTGCTGCTTGGTCGCGCACTCGACCAAAGTGGTTCTCGAACATGAACATACCAGGTGGCATAAGTCACAGGTAGGTTCATTAGTTACCCATTGTTTTGGGTTTGCCGGCGGCGCGCATTTAGGTTATTTCTAAGCGCCGCCGGTTTTTTGTTGTCTTTTTAATACATTTTTGTTATCAATAGGCTTGGTTCAAGAGGAGGAACAAAGAATGGACATGCGTGTCTCAACAGTTTCTCCAGTGGTTCGTTGTATCATTATAGGAGAAAATCAATCAGTATTACTGTTTCGTGAAGACATTTTGCTGACAGATAGTAAAGGTGTTGTGCGTTCGTCACACTGGGATTTGCCCAGAGGAAAAATCAATCAGAAGGAAACTGCAGGGTTGGCAGCCCAGAGAATTGTCTACAACAAATCTGGATTGTTTGCTGGTACAGTGGAAGAATTGATTGTGCGTCCGACTAAGTTTCAGAATGTCAGCTTCATAGATCACCATCACTATTTTGTAGTTCGTGACCCAGAAGGTGTATTTACTCGCAATGAGTATGCGAAAGGGAAGGAGGGTGTCTTCCAGTGGGTCGAGTACGAACATGTGTCTTGTTATGCTGTTCGGAAAGAAACTATGGCAATGTTACAGGTGGTGTTTGATGGTCATCCTACATAATGATTCAGGCGGTGTTTTCACCGCCTTTTTCGTTGCAACCTTTTCTGTCACTTGTTGGTATTATATAGCATATACGCTATAACATTTTTTTATGTGTGGAATCATTGGTTACGTGGGTACAAGAACAGCAACTCCTATTTTGATAGAGGGATTGCGGACGCTTGAATATCGCGGATATGATTCGGCTGGAATTTTTGTTCCAGACTACGGAGTGGTGAAATCTGTTGGTCCAATTGATAATCTAGTAGAAAAAATAACCGTTCCAATCCCAGGCACAACAGGTATTGCTCATACTCGCTGGGCAACCCATGGTGCCCCCACTGAAAAAAATGCCCACCCACATTTAGATATGTCTCAAACTATTGCGCTGGTTCACAATGGAATCATTGAGAACTTTCGTGAGCTCAAAGAAGGGCTTACTATGCAAGGAATTACCTTTGAGTCCGAAACTGATACAGAAGTTCTTGTAAAGCTTATCGGCTCACTCTACAAAGGGAATCTGCTTGAGGCGGTACGTCAGGCACTGCATAGAGCTCGTGGCACGTACGGTATTGTGGTGTGTTCAAAAGAAGAACCAGGAACACTGGTGACAGCTCGTTTAGGGAGTCCAATTGTGCTTGGTTTAGGAAAAGACGGAAATCTCATTTCGTCTGACCCCTCAGCTCTTTTAGTACACACTAAGGATGTGATTTATCTAGAAGATGGTGAGTGCGCAGTGGTGACAAAAGATTCGTACGAGATATCAACCATTGCTGGCAAGAAGCTTTCTAAAAAACCCGAAACAGTTGATTGGGATATTGAAGCCGTACAAAAAAATGGCTATGAGCATTTCATGTTGAAAGAGATTTTTGAAGCACCAGAAGTGATTGAAAATACGATTCGTGGTCGGTTGCTCGTAGATAAAGGTCGAGCAAAGTTAGGTGGGGTAGAGCCAGTATTGAGTAAAATTGCTTCATTACATCGTCTGGTGATTGTGGGGTGCGGCTCAGCGTACTACGCCGGTCAGGTTGGTCGTTATATGTTGGAGGAGTACGCGGGACTGCCGACTGATGTCGAGCTTGGAAGTGAATATCGGTATAAAAAGAATTTACCAGACAAGCAAAGTGCGGTATTGGCGGTGACACAATCAGGAGAGACTGCTGATACACTCGCCTCTGTTCGTGAAGCAAAGGAACTTGATCTACTCACACTGGGAGTGGTGAATGCTGTTGGTTCTACGATTGCCAGAGAAACCGATGCGGGTGTCTATAATCATGCTGGTCCAGAAGTGGCAGTGGCGTCTACAAAAGCATTTATTTCACAGCTCACAGTGTTCGTGCTCCTGACACTTTTAATTGGTCGAGAGAAAAAAATGACAGCGCAAGAGGGGCAGGAAATCGCCAAAGGACTGAGTGAGTTACCAAAAATCATCGCTGAGTATCTCAAGGATACTGAGGATATAAAAAAGGTCGCCAAGAAATATGCCGGCTATCGCGATGCGATGTTTATTGGTCGCAAGCTCCATACACCGATTGCGTATGAAGGTTCTCTAAAATTGAAAGAAGTTACCTATATACATGCCGAGGCGTATGCTGGTGGTGAACTCAAGCACGGCTCTATTGCGATGCTGGATGAGAATTTTCCTATTATTGCTTTGGTACCAAAGGATGATGTATATGAAAAAATGGTTTCAAATATCGAAGAAGCAAAGGCGCGTAAGGCTCCTGTGCTCGCCATTGCAACCAAAGGTGATGTGCATATTGGGCAAGTGGCGGACGATGTGCTGTATATACCAAAGGTGCATCCTATCCTTCAGCCGATTGTGTCGACTATTCCTATGCAATTACTGGCTTATTACATTGGAGTTGAAAAAGGGTTGAATGTAGACAGACCTCGCAATCTCGCTAAGTCGGTTACGGTTGAGTAAGCGAGGGTCAGAGAAATATACGTAGTTATTTCTCAGACCGAGTGCTGAAACAGAAAGCTTGCCTTACGGTTGAGTAATGTCCGCAATGACGGCAGCGTGGTCACTTATGCCAAATTCTAACCGGACGTTTTCGGCAGTGTATGGAGATTGGGTGAATACATAGTCAACCATAAAATCATCGAACAGTTTTTGCAAGTCTGGTTTTTGGCCAGCTTGGTGCAGGTGTTTGTCTAGACTGGAATTGTATTTTTGGGGAACAGCGTCAGTGTAATGCTTCACCAGTACCTCGTATAACTTGTTGTGGTGCCGAGGGATATTGAAATCCCCACACAGTACATGCACTGGTTTTTGTTGCAGGTAGCTTAGTAGATTCTGTAAGTCGTTCGTTTGGTATCTGTCTGCTGTTTCACCAGCCGGATTCCAGGTGAAGTGAGTGATTGCAATGTTGTGTGTGTCGATTTTGGCAAAAATAACCGCATGAGCAATCGTCCCACGTTTGTCATTTTTCACGTAGTCAACCATTTGCTCATTTGGTTGATGATAATAAAATGCTTCAGCTTCATGAGGATTTTTACTGGCAAAGAGCACACCTTCAGGA
>CAYGOP010000063.1:0-5232 GCA_964351645.1 uncultured Candidatus Saccharibacteria bacterium
GTGTGTAGCAGACCGTAAAACATTCGAGTGATTCCGCTAGTAATCCAAGTAAATGCTGTCCCAATAGGACCCCATTTTCCAAACCAAAATATCAACTCAAACCCAAGCAACATGGTGGAAAGTACGAGAATGGTAATCGCTGCTGCCAGCGACAGCAAAAACGCAACCAGACCATGTACCCCAAAGTACTCATCGCACCGTTTCCGGAAACGCCGGAAGTAGCGACCTAGGCGTCTGGTTACGTATTTTATTTTGACACGCAACCAGCGTCGAGCGATTGGACCAATTAGAACTCCAACGAAAACAATCAGTAGGGTTTTGGGAATTTGAATGAAAATTACTTTCGTAATACTCTTTAAACCCCACTTACCCATCAAGAAAGGTAAATGCTCCCAGAAGGCACGAGTGCCGACTTTCTTCATTACTCCTAATACGAAACCCTTGGCGGTAATAGCAAGCGCTAGAATGTGATGTTCAAGTCCCCAGTAGAGACCATAGCTAAGAAGAGCGACTCCGCACAGGAGCCCAAGAAACCGAAGGTGGTTCATTTTGTGACTCCATTTTGCACAGAAAACTGATTTTATTATAACACATTTATTGTTTGTAATCAATATAAAAAACCGCGACCAGTCAAACGAGACAGGTCGCGGCGTTTTCATTTTGGAGAGTCCTCACAAGGCTCCTCTTTACCCTTAAAGACTTTGCGACACATAGATTGCCACGCTGCTTCGCGAGCTCGGCGCTGCCGAATCACTACACGAGTGATACGAATTTGCCGCAACCGACGCTTTAGCAGCTTTTCTTCTGACTTGGGTTTCCAGAGCCTTAGCCGAGACAACCACTTGCTGACATACACCCAGAACACATTCGTGAACTTGATGAGTCCTTTACCAAACGGAATCTTCTGCAAGATAAAGAATAGCTTTTTCCCTATCTCTCGAAGCGGGTACATAATCCACCAAGGCATCTTGAGAAAACCTAGCGCGATAATAATCCATATCCAGAAGAAGGCATAAAACAGCACCAGAAAGATTAGGGTTACCAGCAAGCCAATTGCCCAGCCTGCATAGGGACCAAAAACATCATCGCGCTGCAGCCAGGACCGAAGGAAAGTAATCCTACCAATCCAAAGCTTTTTCTTACGCTTAGCCCAATCCCGAAACTGAATTCGTTTGCGCAGTGGCATGAAGTACACCACTCCGTATGAGAGCGCAAAGCCAATTGCGAGACGTTTTGGGATTTCTCTGGTCACCCAGTAAATTCCCATTTTACGAACCCACAACACAGCTCCTTTGAGAGCAGCCGAGATGCTGAAAAGTTCCCATTGTTGTTTAATATCTACCCAAAGTTGAGCAAATGACCGATCGATATGTTGCCCCAGTAACCAGTAGCCACCGAAACCAACGACAATGATGAGAATCAAAAGACCCTTGAGGCGCAACAATCTCATGATTCGCGCCTGTACTTCCTCCTCGAAACGAGCAAGAAGTTTACTTAAGCGCAGCCTATCAAGCATGTGCAAACCTCCAAAATGAAGTAAAAGATCACCGCGACAAGAGTCACGTTTGAAGATTATTATATCATTTTTTATGTAAAAGTCAATATATATAATAAGAAAGAGCGCGGTTGGTGTAACCGCGCTCTTTGGCGTTATTTTGCAACAGAGACTGATGCGCGCCGGACAAAGGTCCGCGCGTAATCAGGATGATGGTCACCATATTGGTAACCTGCACACACCTGGAGAATAGCAGCCAGGTCAGCATGTGAGCCTTCTTCTGGACGGTTCGTGATTCGTTTCACAAACTCTTCATCCGAAAATTTTGGCAAATCATGCTCGGCAATCACGTCGATTCGGATTTTCCGGTGTGGACCATCCATTGAGAAAGTGACGCATACAAACACAATGTATTCGACGTATTCGCCACCGCACGCTCGTGCGATATGACCAGCTCCACCAAGCTCAGAAACCATGTCGACCACACGTTTCATGAACGTGCGATGCATCTTTGGATCCTTAAGCTGAATAAATGAACCCGTTGCTGAATCGTCACAGCGCTTAGTAGCAGCAATGATTTCATCGACCAGAGCGCTGTTGGGAAACGAGCGTCTGATAGGTTCAGCCGAAACTGCTGTGCGTGGCTTGAGATACACCTTTCCGGTAGCATCATCCTCGTCGATAATGATAGCGGTAAGAATGACCTCTTCCCGCAAGTCGCCAGACCGCAAAGCTTTTTTTGCCTTTCTTCGCGCGTTCAGCGTGAGTATTGCCGACGGTACAAAGATAATCAGCGCAACGCTGATTTCGTAAAGATATTCCATAATCAGTGCCTGCAAGGCCAGAAAATCTATGGACATAGCGTGTAACTCCTGTTGAAATTGAAGAACCAGTTGGTTATAAAATACAACATTTTATTAATAAGTCAATACACAGAAAAAGGCGCAGTCGTTGTTCGACTGCGCCCGATATTATTTTTTCTCATACCCACCCCTGTGGCCGAAAGCCTCTTGGATAGGTTTAAGTTTCGCATGATAGACAGATGCAAGAATCCCTGCGCTCAAGAACGCCAGGATAATCCACGGATAGTTTTCCGGAGTTGTCACTGTGACGTACGGTTCTTTCACGTATTGCTTAAACTTAAGCCACGACAATGGCTTAAGTGGATTGAACGCCGTATACATGACGATACCAGTCCAACTGAACATCATCGCATGCAACAAAATGCTAACCTGGTATATCACCCGAATATGGATTGAATTGAAGTAAGCTGACCAAGAATCGTCTTCGTCTGCCTTTTGCACAATTGCCTGCGTCGGGCTAATTATCTTCCTATCAAGAAAATAAATCGGTCCTGAGCGAACAAAAGCAAAAATGAGCGCTGCAAAAAACATCACTTCTAGACGGACTGGGGACTGAAACAATTCAACAATCTTTTGCCCATACTGAATGATGCGCTCATCAGAAAAACGTGACGGTCCACCAGCAGTCGGCTTAAACGTAAAAAATTCGTACACGAAGTTTACAGACAGACCAACTGCTACTGCGAGAAAAAAGTCACGAATCATTCGGTTACGAAAGCGCTCAAAGGCGCCCTTAATACGTTTTGGCATATGCCCTCCAAGTGAAAAAACTGTTTGCGAGAGAATACCACAAAAGTTGACAAAGTCAATAAAATGATGTATTTTATCGCCGATTACTGTTCTTTGAAGAACGGTTCCCTGACAATTTAGAGAGGTACACAATGAATTACTTTGAGCGCTTTGCGCCTCCCCTTGGTTCAATGCAGCTGATTGCTTGGCTATCAGTCTTCATCGTCTTACCATTCTTCTACGCTCCGGTTGGACTGCAGTTTGCAGTCCTGACCTTGGCTTTCATTGTGGGTATTCAACCCCATATCGATCGCCTAAGCGAAGAAGGACACCGAGTAAAGTTCGCTATCAACGCCGGAAAAATCTTCGGAAAACAACTGTGGAAACGGCGAGAGTTTTCTGTTCGTCTCTACATCAGCAACAAGAAATTCTCAAACACATTGGCGACATCAGTTGTCCTACTGTTCACTTTCTTGATGGTTCCCGGGCTGCTCTACATCGTATATAAGGCGTCCGGCATTTTTGTCGAACGTATTGATGCGCGATGGGAAAGCATCGCACAAGGGCTGAATTCAAGCATCAATTGGGCGCGGGAAATCGCCCCCAACTACGTGCCTGAAGGTGACACAACAGCAGTCTTCGGCGGCGTCTTTGCCGACCTTGTTGGCGATGCAAAACATCTCGTCACCGAAGTTTCAACTGAAGTGGCGACAACGATTGCACACCTGGTGAAAGCCTGGTTTGAAATCATCATCGCAATGATTTTGCTTGGAGTCTTGGTTCAAGGCTGGGACAAAGAAACGAAAAGTCTCAAGTGGCGCATTGAGCACGGTATCGAAAACAAAACCATGGTACGACGCACGTTCCTGTTTGGTCGTTTTTACCAGGTATCACTCAGCGTGATTTTGGTCGGATACATCGAAGTCGCAGCAACACTAAGCGTCTACTACTTTCTGATGCTGCTGGTTCTACCGTTCAACCTGAGCTTTGGCTTTATCGTTACTCTGGCTTTGTTCTTCGGATTCATTACCGCTATTCCAAAAATCGGCGGTATTGCGACGAAGGTCATCTCGATTCCCGTCACGCTGATGCTGTTTCCAGAACAGTTTGGCTACTTTGGATACGGCTTTGAGTTGTTCAATCCAGGTGTCGATTTGCTGGTAAAAACCTTCGTTATGTTCGCTGCCTCATTTTTTGGCGGCTACCTGGAGGCTTACGAATACACGCCGGAAAAAATCGGCAAAAAGCTTGGTATCACCAAGATGGAAATGGTGATGACCATTCTCATCTGGGCAATCGGTGCCAAGTTCATGGGTATGATTTGGGGTGTGCTTTTGATGCTTTTGGTGCCAACCTTTACCAAAATGCTTTTGGAAGAGAAAAACCTGAAAATGCCAGGAATGGAAGATGCTGATTCGGAAACGGAGCCGCAAACTGCCGTCTTCGTCCGTCACACAGCAAACTGACCTCTCTATAAACCGAACCCCGGCGTGCACAGCATGCCGGGGTTTTCTTATGTATTTTGACAAAAGGGTAAAATAGCGTATTTTCACCCTTACCGAACTGTTCTTTATGTTCTTCATTTTGAGTTAGGAGGCTCTCATGCCCACAACTGATACCAAAGACATCACTAACGTTGACCTCCCCTCTCACAGGATGTCAGCTGACGAACTGGATGCAAAAAATACCCTCTCACCCGAAAAGGTTGAGGAGTATAAGCTGACCGTGGTGAAAGCTATCGAAGATATGCTTGCACGAGATGCTGGATGGGGACGTCTTGCTGATGTCACCAGCATTCATGTCGACGATATCACTCTTGATGGTTTGCTTGTTCTGGACAGAGTTAGTCCCGAAGAGCACGCCGAAATCAAAAGTGGTGGCTCAGTTGCCGTTCCCTTTATTGCCGCTGGCGAAGAACGAGTGTTTATTGTCAAACTCGTTCACGACCTCGACGGTTTTGGAACTTACGACGAAAACCAGAAGTTGATACTACCCCTGAGCAAACAGAGCACAGCTGCGTAGGCATCATCCGAAATCAGTCAGTGAACTGACCTGAAATCAAAAAATCCGGCGCCCTCCTGCGCCGGTTTTCTTATATTGACTTTTTATATTAAAATTGTATAATAAACACAGTCTTTCCCCTTC
>CAYGOP010000064.1:0-4941 GCA_964351645.1 uncultured Candidatus Saccharibacteria bacterium
ACACACACCCGCAGCCTTCAATGTGCTCTTGAATCAACTTCGAGGATTGGCACTTGATGTGCAACTCGAAAAAGAAGAACGACCACGACGTAATTATGAGGAAGCGTAATCTTTTGGCCTATGTCTAACGAATCAACATTCAAAAAAACAGAGTTCAAGAAGCCAGCACCAATCCCAACAAACTACACTGGAGTGAGTTTGAAGCTAGCTTCACCAGAAACAATTCTTGACTGGTCATGGGGAGAGGTTACGAAACCAGAAACAATCAACTACCGAACACAGCGTCCAGAAAAGCACGGTCTTTTCGATGAGCGTATCTTTGGTCCAGTAGAGGACTACGAGTGTTCTTGTAAGAAATACCGAGGTATTCGATACAAAGGTATTGAGTGTGAAAAATGTGGAGTAGAAATCACTCGGGCAATTGTGCGACGTGAACGAATGGGTCACATTGATTTATGTGTGCCGGTATCTCACATTTGGTTTTTGCGAGGAGTACCATCACGAATTGCAATGATTCTTGGTATCACTGCTTCGTCAGTGGAAAAAGTTATCTACTTTGCTGGTTACATCGTAACAAGTGTAAGTGAGAGTGACCGAGCACGAATTCTTGGTGAGCTTGATACTGAATTTAAAACCAAGCTAAAGTCTCTGCAAAACGAAGAAGCCAAAGAGGCTCTAAAAATCCGAGCTGATGAAACAAAGAAAGAAATTGAAAGCGTAAAGCAAGGAACAGTACTTGATGAAGCAACTTTCCATAAGTTCTCAATTAAATACAGTACGTTGTTTGAGGCGAAGATTGGTGCTGAATCAATCTACGAACTCTTCAAGCAAATTGACCTCGCGAAGCTTTGTGATGAGCTAGAAGACCGATACACAAAGGCTGGAGCAATGGAGCGAGCAAAGCTTGATAAGCGTCTATCGCTTATTCGAGGAATGTTGAACTCAGGGGTACGACCAGAGTGGTTGTTCCTTACACGAATCCCGGTGGTGCCACCAGCAATTCGACCAATGGTAGCGCTTGAAGGTGGACGACATGCGTCATCTGACCTCAACGACCTCTACCGACGTGTAATCAACCGAAACAACCGTCTCAAGAAGTTGATTGATATTCAAGCACCAGACGTTATCTTACGAAACGAGAAGCGAATCATGCAGGAGGCAGTTGACGCTCTTATCGACAACTCAATCCGACACGGAGGTGGAGCTTACTCAGTCATGAGTGCCGCGCAGCGACGACCGTTGAAGTCTCTCTCTGACTACCTAAAGAGTAAGCAGGGTTACTTCCGCCAGAATCTACTTGGAAAACGAGTGGACTACTCTGGACGTTCGGTGATTGTAATTGGACCTGAGCTCGCACTTGATCAATGTGGTCTGCCAAAACATATGGCTCTGGAGCTTTTCCGACCATTTGTGATTGCTGAGCTATTGAAGCAAGAACTAGCCTACAACATTCGTGGCGCTGGTCGTCTGATTGAAGACGGAGTGCCAGAAGTATGGGCAATTCTTGAAGATATCATCAAGCACAAGTACGTACTCCTCAACCGTGCACCGACACTTCACCGTCAGGGTATTCAGGCTTTCCGTCCAGTACTGATTGAAGGTAATGCGATTCAGGTACACCCACTGGTATGTCGAGCGTTCAACGCTGACTTCGACGGTGACCAGATGGCGGTACACGTACCATTGTCTGCGGAAGCGCAAATGGAAGCAAAGACAATCATCTCTGCCAACAACAACATTCTGAAGCCAGGTTCTTCTGAGCCAGTAGTATCTGAGAAACTTCTTGATATGGCTCTTGGGGCATACTGGATGACGAAGATTGTGGAAGGAGCGAAGGGTGAAGGGAAGCACTTTGCTTCACCTAATGATGCTATTAACGCGTACGATTATGGAGTAATTGATTTCCGAGCGAAAGTAAAAGTGCTTTCAACGGATACACCAAAGTACGCACAGTACGAAGGTCAAATCTTTGAAACATCAGTCGGACGACTATTGTTCAACTCGGTACTTCCAAGTGATCATCCATTTATTAACGATATCGTTGTACAGAAGACACTCTTCCAAATCATCATTGATATTATCGATGACCGAGGCTCACAAGCGGTACCTCCGATTGTAGACCGATTGAAGAAGTTTGGTTTCAAGTACGCAACTCTCTCAGGTACTACCTGGGGAATTGATGAGGTGGTAGTGCCAAAACAGAAGCCAGCTATTCTTGAAGCAGCGCGAGCTGAAGAGCGAGAAATTATTGCTCACTACGAAGACGGTCTCCTTTCACGAGACGAACGACGACGACAGATTATTGAAATTTGGCACCGAGCGAAAACTGAAATTGAAAAAGTACTACCAGAAACATTGAGTGAAGATGGGTCTGCCTACGAAATGTGGAAGTCAGGAGCTCGAGGTTCTCTCGGACAGATTGCACAGATGGCTGGTATGAAGGGTCTGATTGTAAACACTCGAGGTGAAACACTAGAATTCCCAGTACTGTCTTCTATGAAGGAAGGTATGACTCCAATTGAGTACTTCAACACTACTCACGGTTCACGAAAAGGACTCGCAGACACGGCGCTTCAGACAGCAAAAGCCGGATACCTTACCCGACGACTCTTCGTGGTAGCGCAGGACGCTATCGTGACTGAAAGTAATTGTAAGACAAAAGCCGGAACAAACATTTCTCGAATTTCAGCGTCTGGAATTGAAATTGCTTTCTCAAAAGCTATTAAGGGACGAATTCTTGCTGAAGACGCTGTTGATACAAAAGGCAACGTTATCTTCAAGAAGGGTCACCTGCTCTCTCGACGAGATGCAATTGCTGTTGAAGGAACAACCTGTGAGTCTGTAGTAGTTCGCTCACCGATGACTTGTAAGACGCTCCGAGGAGTGTGTCAGCAGTGTTACGGTATCGACCTTACTACAAATGAACTCGTAGATATCGGAGAAGCAGTAGGAACGGTAGCAGCCCAAGCGATTGGTGAGCCAGGAACTCAGCTTACAATGAACACGAAACACGCCGGAGGTGCAGCGTCAGCTGGTGGAGACGTAACCCAAGGTCTTCCTCGAGTAGAAGAAGTCTTTGAAAAGCGTCAACCGAAAATTCCAGCTGTAGTCTGTAAGTACAGTGGTGTAGTAACTGATATTCGAACCGAAGGACGCGAGAAGATTATCGTTGTGGCTCCTGATATGACAGCCGAAGGTGCTCCGAAGAAGAAAGACAATAACGAATACGTTGTTGACTACCGACGAGTAGCGACTGTTTCAAAGGGTGATTCAGTGGCTTCTGGCCAAATGATTACTGACGGTTCTGCTCTGCTGCCAGAACTCTTCAAGTTCGGTGGACAAGAAGCTACTCAGGACTACATCATTTCTGAAGTAAACAAGATTTACGAACTCCAAGGTGTGACGATTTCTCGAAAGCACATTGAATTGATTGTGAAGCAGATGATGTCTCGAGTGAAGATTACTTCACGTGGAGACTCACCGTTTACTATTGGTGAAGTAGTAGAAGAATGGATTGTGGTAGATACAAACGCGAAACTCAAAGAAGCCGGAAAGGAGGGTGCGAAGGGTGATAGACTCATCCTTGGTATCACTGAAACGTCACTTTCTCGAAAGAGTTTCCTTTCAGCAGCATCATTCCAAAATACCACTCGGGTATTGATTAATGCAGCAGTGAAGGGAAGTAGCGACAATCTTGCTGGCTTGATGGAGAACGTGATTATCGGAAAACTTATCCCAGCTGGCTCAGGCTTCAAGGGAAGTAAGAAGTACCAGATGATTGAAGACCTTCAACTCACAAAAGGAAAATAGAGCTTTAAGATGAATAAAAAACCTCAAGCGCTTGCGCTTGAGGTTTTTTACATTACTCAGAAATTCCAGCTATCATTTTCTTCTTCACTAAGGCTTCGGCTGGCGCCTGCAGAGTCGCTCAGAAGCGAATGATAGCTTTAATTAAAATTCTACTATTATAAAACCCACCAAAGTGGCGGGCGGGGAATGGCTTAAGAATTGTAGATATGTACCTCTCCGGTACACAGGATTATCTTGAGAGAAAAGTTCTAAAACTCAAGTGTGATTTCTTGATTCAAAGCAAGGGAGCGAATCTGTAGTTAGTATAGTCAGAAATGTAATTGAGGCAAGTGAAAGCCCCGCAAAGTGTGCGGGGCTTGGGCTTATCGCCTCTTAGGTACCGTGTATACCTCTCCTTCCGTAAGGAAGAGGTCTCTCTCTTGTTTGATTACAGCAGGGAATCGGTCCCGGTTCAACTGAACGAACTGAATCATACAGTTTCTCGGGAATTCGACTTTTGTTGCCTCGACACATAGGCCGAAGATGGTATCTTCCGATTCAATTTCTGCTGGACCCCAGACCATGGTCGTGGGTTCCGTGAGGTTAGTATTTTCTTGCCGAGTTGGCTGAGGGAATAGTAGTCCCCAGATAATCATGACGCCAATAAACGCCAGGACAAAGTCGACAAGGCCAAACTGCTTTTGGTGGATGATGCTCATCAAGGAACTCCTGTGATTTGTTTGATATATTATACATAAAATATACAAAAAGTCAATGTTTAGGTCTAAAACCTGCTTTCACGTATAATAGGAAAACTATGAGCGATGTAGTCCAGCAAATAAAGGATAAGTTAAACATTTTGGATGTTATTTCTCCGTATGTTGAGTTGCATAAAGCCGGAAAAAGCTACAAAGGCAAATCTCCGTTTGCGGCCGAAAAAACCCCGTCGTTTTATGTGTCACCAGACCGTGGAATGTATTACTGTTTTTCTACCTCTCAAGGCGGTGATATGTTCAACTTTGTTCAAGCAATGGAAGGGGTTGATTTTAAAGAGTCGCTCAAAATATTAGCTACTAAAGCTGGAGTTGAGCTGGTGCCTGAAGATCCAAAAAAGTAGGGTGAGCGTGAACGCTTATATGCAGCGCTGTACAC
>CAYGOP010000065.1:0-4892 GCA_964351645.1 uncultured Candidatus Saccharibacteria bacterium
CTTTTTAATACCGGCATCCTTGCTATACTACTGACATGAAACGCTACGTCGCTCCACTTTCAAAAAAGTTATTAAACAAAACCTTCTACCAGTTCCTCTTTAGTTTTATTGCGGTGATTGCTGGAGTGCTGGTCATTGTGCTCGTGCTTGGGGTACAGATGGGGTAAAATACTCACTATGATTCGAATCAGTGACCAGTACTTTTGGAATGTGGTCTTTTCACTTTTCTTCGTTATCCTGATTATTTTAGGAGCGATTATTCTCGAGACTGAAAGTCGCATTCCCCTTGATGAACTTTCGCTGACTGATTTCGTACTGATTACCTTAGCTTCTTGGCGAGTGGTACGATTGTTTGTGTACGATGGAATCACAAGGTTTTTCCGAGAACAATTTTGGGATGTAGTAAAAGCAGGGAGGGGATATAAGTTAGAAAAGCCAAAAAGTGGTCCAAGGCGTACACTCGCAGACCTGCTCTCATGCCCTTGGTGTTTTGGAGTCTGGGCAGCTGCGATGGTTACATTTTTATACTTACTTACTCCGTACATGGTTTTCCCAACGGTTCTCTTGGCAGTTTCAGCAGTCGCAACATTTTTCCAGCTAGTAGCCAACTTGGTAGGGAATAAAGCAGAGTTGCTCAAGGGTGAAGTTGAGCGTTAATATGTACATAAAAGATTTTATCCGGCATCCTTTCGCCACTGGCTCCATTGTCCCTTCTTCTCCATATTTAGCACAACAGTATATTGATTTAGCAGAACTCTCGGCGCGCACCATGGTAGTGGAGCTTGGTCCTGGTAATGGCTGTATTACCAAAGCTATTTTGCTCCAGCTCTCACCTAGTGCGGATTATTTTTCGATTGAAATCAATCCGAGTCTGGTTAAGAAGTATATGCAGAATTGCCCCACTGGCTTGATATATGAAGACTCGATGGAACATCTTCCTCGTTACTTACAAAAACATGGATTTGAATACAGTGATTGTATTATTTCAGGAATACCGTGGACCAACTTTAGTGCAAAAAAACAGCGAGAACTTACTCAGTGTATATATGATTGCTTGGCACCAGGTGGAGTATTTTTGACGATGGTATATGTGCAGAGTCCTTATGTTCCAACCGGCAAGTCCTACAAAGCGCTTATCGATGAGATGTTTTCTTCAGTCGAACAATCCCCGCTCGTCTGGAAGAACTTTCCACCAGCGTATGTCTATAAGTGCACCAAATAG
Source organism: uncultured Candidatus Saccharibacteria bacterium (assembly GCA_964351645.1). GTDB lineage: Bacteria > Patescibacteriota > Minisyncoccia > Phycocordibacterales > UBA918 > OLB19. The sequence goes on from CAYGOP010000065.1 coordinate 1,223, forward strand.
ATAGTGTTTTCAGTCCCAGCGCTACCTTATTTACATTTTGAGGTTATTTGCTATAGTAGCTCCCAACAGGCTCATGACAGCTGGTCTGATTTCGAAAAGGGAATCAGGTAATGGACATCTTTGTCCGCCCGCCGAGGTCCAATCTCTCTTTTGATATTGGTGGTCGAAGCCCCTCATAGTTATATGGTGGGCCTGTATATATAAGTAATCCATATTTTACAATGGCTATTACAAAGGAAAAAAAGCAAACAATTCTTGCAAAACTAGACGGAGTGAAAACTGATTCAGAATCAATTGTTTTCGTGAAGTTTAATGGTTTGGCTGTGAAAAACAGTACTGCTATGCGAGCGGAGTTGCGAGACGCCGGGGTAGGGTACTTTGTGGCAAAGAAGACACTCATGAAACGAGCGTTTGACGGAGCATTTCAAGGAACTATGCCAGCTCTAGAAGGAGAAATTGCTGTCGCGTACAGTACCGATGCAATGGCTCCAGCCCAGAAGATTAAAGAATTTACTGGTAAGTACAAAGACAATCTAGCGATTGTGGGAGGAATTTTCCAAGGTGTCTACAAAGACGCGAACGAAATGACTGAGATTGCATCAATCCCAGCGCTTCCAGTACTACGAGGTATGTTCGTAAACGTTATTAACTCACCAATCCAAGGTCTTGTACTTGGCCTCAACGCCATTGCCGACAAGAAAAGTGCCTAAATCACGCAATCTGCGTCGTTGGACTGCAGAAAATTTTAGTCACCGTACAGTTAGTACGACTCACAAAATTTTCTTTGCCGCCTCGCAGCTTACGCAATTTAGAACTTTTCAATCTTGATTGGAATATTAATCTGAAAATTATGTCAGAAGACACGAAAGTAGAAGAAACTACTGAAGAAACTGTAGCTCCAGAAGCAGCAGTTGAAGAAGTGAAAGAAGAGGTGAAGGAAGAATCAGCATCTGATGTTGATGAATCAGTAGAAGTGCCAGCTGAATTTGCTGCGCTTGTAGAACAAGTTGAAAAAATGACTGTTCTAGAACTACATACATTGGTAAAAGTACTTGAAAAGCGATTTGGTGTATCAGCATCTGCAGTGGCAGTAGCTGGTCCTGCAGCTGGCGCAGACGCTGGTGAAGAACAATCAGAATTCACAGTAGAACTTACTGAAGCCGGAGCACAGAAGATTGCTGTTATTAAGGCAGTAAAAGAACTTCTTGGTCTTGGACTCAAGGAAGCTAAGGAAATGGTAGACGGAGCACCAGCTGAAGTTAAGGCTGGTATGAAGAAAGAAGACGCAGAAGAAATGAAGAAGAAGCTTGAAGAAGCTGGAGCGAAAGTAACCCTTAAATAATTACGCGAGTAATTATAAGACGTACGTAAGCGTATTCTTACAAAAAACACCGACTTAAGTCGGTGTTTTTTGTATGTTTTACAACATTTTCCGGGAAAGATGTCTACAAACCATTTGTGATATACTCTCAACAATTATCTGATTATGGCAGCTGATCCACTTTCAATCCTGTTTGGTAGCACCGCACGAGTAAAGCTTCTTCGCTTTTTCTTGTTTAATCCGTCGAAAGAATTCTTGTTTGATGATATTAGTCGTCGGGCAAAATTAGTGCGTCGTACTGCTCGGACTGAGATGTCCGCGCTTGAAAAAGCGGGAGTGATTAAGCAAAAGACTATTTATATTGAGGTAGAGGGGAAGGCAAAAAAGATGAAAGCGGTTGGCTACGCACTCAATAAAGATTTCCAAGAGCTCCAAGCACTCCAAACCTTTCTGTTTGAAACCGCTCCGATTGACGGCAAGAATCTGCTCAAGCATTTACGACAAGCAGGTATTTTGGACTTTGTGGGTATTTCGGGTGTGTTTGTACGAGACTTCGAACAAAGGATAGATGTGATGCTGGCGATGAAAAAATTCTCGCAGACGAAAGTTGAAAAAGCGATTCGAGCGCTCGAAGCAGAAATTGGTATGGAAATTCGCTTCGCAGCGATGTCTTCAGAAGATTTAATGTACCGAGTGGGTATGTATGACAAACTCATGCGCGATTTTTTCGACTATCCCCACGAAGTGTTGGTAGATAAGATTGGTGTCAAAGACGAAGTGACGTCCAATAGCTACCGTATGTAGTGCAAGCAAAAAACACCCAACTGGGTGTTTTTTGCTTGCACTTTTTTCAAGCCGAAGGTAGCGTATACGGAGAAGTGAAATTTGAAACTCAAGGAGAGTAGAGAATGTGGAAAAAACTATGGATGATGCTGGGTAGCATGATTCTGACATCAGGAATGGCGTCGGCCAATCAGTTTGCCGAGCAGTCGTGTCAATCAGTCTTGCCGACAGACTGGCAATGTCTCACAGTGCCTCAAGGCTCATCGTGGGAGCAGTTGTTGGAGGAAGACTCCTATCGTTACCTTGTGCAGCGTTACAATCGACAGAACAAGCCACTGCGAGCCGGTCAGCAACTGGTGCTCCCGCCGAACTACCTGCAGTGGAAAGAACTTTCACCATTTCCGGAACAAGTGACGTTCACGGAATACGTTGAACAACCAATCGACGTGATTGTGTTCTCACCCAATCAACTTGGCTGGGCACACTACGTGAACAATCAGTTGGTTGATTGGGGTCCCGCAGTTGGTGGGAAAGACTGGTGTCCTGATGTTGGGCGGGCGTGCCGTACGCAAGTCGGCACCTATCGTTTCACTGAAGCGGCCAGTCACACCCGTCGTTCAAATGCGTATCCTGTAGGATGCTCTGGTCGACAGTGTGCACCGATGCCGTACTTCATTCGCTTCACCGCGTATGGAATGGGTTTGCACGAACGCGATATGGAAGGCAGTAATGCTAGTCATGGGTGCGTTGGTTTGTTTCGTGAAGATGTTGTGTATCTGAATTCACACGTCAGAGCGACGGTGGGTAAGAATGGCCATGGCTATTTTACCGAGGCACAGCAACAGCAGAGCCCACTCTTCATGGTTCTTCCGTACGATTTTGTTCTGTAAAAATCGTGTATACAGTGACAATAAAATCGGCGTTTCGGCGCCGGTTTTTTTATGTATAAACACTGGGGATAAGGAGGGGATAAAACCCTTGATAATTATCCAGAATAAAGGCTTGACTTTTATTTCAATTTCTATAGAATGGCCGGTACGTATTTATGAGATTGAATCAAAAGCAAGCATCGTAGCAAGTTGAATCACTCGTGATTTTCACTTGCCGCGGAACAGCGGCTTTTTTATTCAAAATCAAGGAGGTACGCGGTATTTGACAATCGCATATCAAGAAGTAAAACACTTTCGTTTTTTATTAAATGAAGGTGGGGTTGATAAGGCCCACTTCGAAAAGTCCTAGTGTGGAATCGACGCCCACTAGGCAAATTTTCAACGTTTGTCTCTAGCAAGCGGCAGACGTTGAAAGTAGGTAGTGTGTCGGGTAAAAGTTTGCGCAATGTGCAGGTCTTTTCGTCCCCGACACACATCAAACACACCGTCTCTAGAATTATGTATTTTTTCTAGAGACAAACAAATTTCCAGAAGCGTAGATGCTTCTGGAGACACTCAAAAATTGTGCAGCGGTGCACAGCGTTCTTGTGGGGAGCACAGAAGACCATTTGGTGTTCAGCGTTCCTTACAGGAGCAAAGGGTGTATGGTGGATGCCTTGGCTTCAAGAAGCGATGA
>CAYGOP010000066.1:0-4754 GCA_964351645.1 uncultured Candidatus Saccharibacteria bacterium
CCTCCACCACCACCCGTTGCCTGATGGACCGGCTCTACCGCAATTGCATCTACATAAACTGTATTGCTGTCTGTATTGGCGATTACCCGCAATCGGAAATTGGTGTTATTAAACTCAGCAACACTCCAAGCATGGCCCCAGGTATCATTCGATGCTCCCAAAGTATAGACAGTATCACTGGTTGAAAGCACTGGCGTCGCTTTACTTGTCGTGAAGGTCGTTCCTCCGTCCCATGATAGAGCTACCGCAATCGTTCCTGAGGCAGTACTCGCGGCCGCTTCTAATCGGACAATTATTCCAATAATAGAATCACCACCGGGAAGTATAATATTGAAGGTGTCGAATGATTGTTGATTGGCATTCCCAGTTGTTTCAGTTCTCACATCATCTGACAGATATCCGTTGGCTGGATTGGTCCAAGCATTATCAATATCTCCAGTTGCCGTTGGTGCAAACTCTCCAGGTTCGAGCACCAGCACATCATCACTGCTGAGATTAATTTGTTCGCCAGCACCTCCCCCGCCACCAGACACGGCTGGGTCGGAATTTGTTGGTTCACCACCGATTCGTTCTCCTCCTCCTCCGCGTGAACGTCGAGCGAAGGTCACTGTGTCAACTTCGGAGACAACAAGTACTGATTGCAAACTTTCGAGTCCAGTTGTTTCGACATCTTCCCCGTGTAATGAGAAGACAATTCTTGCTCCAGTTGGAACACTGCTCGCATCAGCGACCACAATATAATCTCCCGCCGAAGCCAGGAACGAATTCGTGAAGCTGATGTATCCTGACAAACCATTTTTTATAAATATTCCTGAATCACTGAGTGACACATCTCCCCCGTCTAAGTCTCCGTCTCCGTTTATGTCTCTGTATAATCTGAGATTTGTCAGGTTTGCAGGAGTAATTCCGGTTGCTCCAGTGACACGAATCTCAATTGTGTCAACAGTCACATTTTCAGTGGTCGTTGCGACCGAAAAGGCATAGAAGGTCGTATCAGTGAGATTTTGGACCGAATATTGGTTTGAAACCTGCCCATTACTGTGATTATTGAGGAAAATAGCCCCTGCTATAGCCATAGAATAAATGTCTTGAGATACGGACTCACCGGCAGAGTTACCATCAGTATGTAGTGACAACCTACTCGTTTGAGTACTAATCGCCTCAAAGCTACCTACCTCAGTATTTATAATGACCAGACTATCTCCAGGAACAAAGTCTGAAGTAACATCAATTACTAGAGTAGCACCATCATCTTCTAAGTCAGGATTAGTCGATACTTTTGAACTGGCTGAGCCGTTAAACGCAAGTGTAGCATCTCCAAATCTAAAGTCAGTTGTGGTCGTGGCAATAGTGATACGGATATCATTTGCTGCCGTGATACTAGCAGAATCAAGACTTTCAATTAAAGTTATCCTACTCAATGTCGTCGTAGCCTGCCCTGGATAAAATCGTTGGTCATACTCGGAAGCAAAGAAGACTGTGTTAAATTTCCAATTCGTGTTATTTCCAGAATCTAAAGATTCAGATGCAATTATGGTAGTAGCTGCGTTTGAATCTTGCACATCTGCGTAGTCAATATTAAGCTGAGTACCCGGAACGTCTAGATACCACTCAGTTCCTGGAGTGGTCGAACGCAGCCAGACTGATGAAGTGTCTGTTCCTTGCAGGTCGATATTTTGAAAGGATGAGGTGGCGCCGGCTAAGAAAGCAGCACTAGTGGAAGCCTGCATAGTGAAGGTATCAGTTACTCCCAGTGGAGCACCGAAGGTGACTGACTGGGTGGTGGTGCCGTTGCCAGAGGTGTTGACGATGGTGAGGTTGTTGAAAGAGGATGAGGCCGAGAGCGTCCCGGTGGCGGTTTGAGCTGAGGTGCCGGAGAAAATGACTTCGGAGGTAGAGGCAGTGAATGTACCGAGATTTGTATAGTTTCCGGAAACCGTGAGGGTTGTACTTGAAGCCAGAAGCTCAGAGTAACGGTCAATATTCAAATCAGTTGTCGATACATCATCATACAGCTCAACTCGCACATTATTTTTTGCTACCGAAAATAACCCAAAGCTACTGTCATCTAACATATTCCCTTTCAGTTCCTGCACATCATTCAAGTCATACTTGTAAACAGTTCTCCTAAGATATTCAAGTACAAAGAGTTGCGTTCCATCGACATCAAATGTGATTGATATGGGGTAGAGAACATCTTCAAGGTTGAATAGACTTGAGTCAGCAGGAATATTTGTAGCAGTGGTAACGTCCCACGGAGTTGATAGTTCATATTCTGCAAGCTTAACTGAAAAGGCCGATACATACATTCGTGACCCGTCTGGAGTAACAAAGATTGACCAAGGAGATAACCCCGGAAACTCGCTTGCAATACTCTTTCGTCCAATATACACAGCTGAGGATACGTCAAAGCCGGTTGAAAGGTTGTATTGATTCACCTCACGACCTAGACGCCCTACAACAAACAACACCGTACCGTCAGGTGAAAACTGATGGTCCTGCACTGCATTATCCTCAGGAAAATCAAAAACCTGACTGAAAACTGCTGAAGTTGCATGATATGGAACAGACAAGTTAAATTCATTAATATCATCCCCAGCATAGCCAGTAATAAACATCTTTGTTCCATCTTGATTAAACGAAATTCCACTCGGGCGTGTCTCACCAGTAGTTAGAATGCTTGCGTTGTGAGTCGCACTTGCGATGTCGTACGGTAAAGACAGAATGTATTCTTCAATCCTATCTCCTGTATCATCAAGAATATACATCCTCAGCCCATCTGGACTAAACTTGATATCCTGTGGCGCCTCAACGTCAGAACTAATATCTAAACTTGAAGACGCATATCTTTGACTAGAAATATCAAAAGCCTTAGCCTGAAGATTTAGCGGTGCTCCACTCTTAAGGAAACTTCCCTGGTTGGTAAAGTCTCCAGATAAAGTAAGGGCACCGACTGCTGTCAGCTGAGCTCCAGTATCAATATATAAATCTGAAGTACTTGCAGCCACGCTGAAGGTTGAGGAACCGTTCACAGTAACCTGGTTGAGGTGTGAATCACCCGTCAATACTCCTGAAAGAGTATGAGTGCCGTTCAGAAGAATCAAGGAAGAGTCAGAAACGAACTGAGCATTATTCGTGAACTGACTTGCGCCTGATAAATCTAAGGTCATATCATCAGCGTAATATATTCCATCATTCACGAAATCCCCTGTTGAAATAGTCATAGTGGCAGTTCCACCAAAGAACAAACCTTCGTTAGAAAACGAACCAGTAAGTGTTGCAGCGCCACCTGAGGGAGCTGCTAAAGCACTGCCTGAAGCAATAGTTATATCTACCGAATCAAACGAAGACTTAAATTCTGTCCTCCCCGAACGAACACTGACATCAGTGAAAGCATTTGCACCTGTGAGTTCACCACTCACCTCAGCAAATAAATCATATTGGTATACCTCACCATCAACATAATCAAGTATGTATAAATACAATCCATCACTACTGAAAGTGTGACTACCCGGTATCTCAATATACTCATTGACAGAAAAAGCTTTTGAGAAAGAAAGACTGAACATATCATTTGGCGTCGTCAGGTCGTACTGTTCATAAATATCTGTGACATTATCTGCTTGAAATAGTTTCGTTCCATCTGGAGTGAAGAAATAATTTGAATTTCCGTAGACTCTAAAAATTGGCATAGTCGTTGTTCCATTGAATGTAATTGTGTCGATATTCCAAGCTTCAGCGAGACTAATTTCTGCCATTGAGGTAAAGTAGGTGGTTAAATTATCATACATTTCTACATACGCTCTGTCCCCATTTTGAGTAAAGCTCGAAGAAAGTATCGCGGGACCAAGTGAAGCAAAACTAGTACTCGAAGCATAACTTGCTGTCGAAATATCGTATGGTGTTGCGAGTGAATATGAGTGAAGGGCATTACTATCAAAACCAGATACAATCATCGTCTTTCCGTCACTAGAAAAACTGAAGTTGAGCGGGGATGTTTCCTGTGCTCCTAGATTGAAATTATCAACATAGGAAGCAGTGCTGATATTAAATGACTCACTCAATGAGTATTCGTAAACAGCATCATTCGTTGCCCTTCCCAGTATAAAGAGTCGAGTACCATCACTCGATAATTCAATATCAACCATTTGCGATTCTTGAGCAGAAATATTTATAGACTGAGTTAGATGTACTGACGAAATGTCATATTCTCTTGTCCCAGCAAAATTCACTATCCCTCCGTTACTATCAAAACTTCCATTTTGGACGAAGTCGCCGGCGACGGTGAGCTCGGCAGGGGCGGTGACGGTACCGGAGGTGTCTGTGATTATAAAATTGGAAGTGGAAGCGTTGGTTGCAAACGTTTTGCTGCCAGCACCACTAAATTGCACCGCGTTAAACGCGCTAGTGCCGGTCATGGCGCCAGTCAAGGTCTGGGCGGTGGTACCGGTGAAATTGGTCGTGGTGGCAGCGGCTAGTTGGCCGTTATTGGTGTAGTCGCCGCTGAGGGTGAACGTGGTGTCGGTAAGGTCAAGGGCGGTGCCACCGGTAATGGTGAGGTTGGTGGCCGCGGCGTTAGAAAGGAAGGTGGTGGTGAGGTCGGAGGTGGAGGCGGTCATGACATAGTCGGAACCAGAACCCACTGCGACAAACTGGCCGCTTGCGTAGGTGACGCTGCGCCAGCTGTCGTCATCGCCGGCAGCGCTGCGGGCGGTCCAGGTGATGCCGTCGGGAGAGGTCATGACGCGGTCGCC
>CAYGOP010000067.1:0-4749 GCA_964351645.1 uncultured Candidatus Saccharibacteria bacterium
CTATTCGCACTCTGCACAACTGATGAAAGTAACGGAAGCCTCACCGGCCAATTGCCATTGGCAATTTGCTGCAAGACTTTTTGATCCAGGCTTTCAATCGCTGTAACTCCGGGCGATAAATACACCTCTCGAAACGCTCTTCCGTCACTGGCATTCCCCTCTAAACAAAAGCCTGGCGGGCCAACCCATTTCGCTGGTGCCCGTGTGGACTTAAAACCAACTTTTTGCATTCTGAGGCGTGACTCGTCACGGTCAAAATTGAGCTTTCTTTGAATCACACCTGGTCGCAACCTGATATGTTCACAGAAGAACAACAAATCATGACCTGATAAGCCGTGATTCAAAAACGCTTTCTCAACAACAGCTGGAGATTTATTCCACATCAGCGCAATAGTTTCATAATCAAAACCAAGCGCCAGGAGAATGTTTTTCAGGTCTTCAACTTCTTGTCGAGTGAGGGCAGTAATTTTACCAACCTCTTTTTTCTCACGGTCGTTTGGCTTAACCATACAGGTCTCCTTTTTTGTGTTTTGTTCTCGAACATTGTCAAAGAACGATTTTTCTGGTGCAATGTAGCAAAATATCCTCTGTTCGTAAACTAAAAAAGGCAAAATAGTCTTAAAATAAAGCTTATTATGAAATAATATCTCCCCTGTCTTTTTGGTTTGGTATGATAAAAAAATAGAAAAGCTGGACGCAAGCGCCCAGCTTTTTTGTGCTCCTGAGCAAGAACACAGGCGTTCGTTTACTCTAATCGAGCAAGTGACCCAAAGACAGGTCTTCGTTATCAAGAATGTCTCCCAGAAGAGCACCCAAATGCAGATCCTCATCCGAATCGGGAATCAGTGCTTTTGCTCGAGGTTTTTTGGCGCTCGAAGCGGAAGCAGGTTGAGCTTCTTTTTTTTCTTTGCTCTGTCTGATACGAGCTTCTGCACTCAATCTACCCTCACTCGCAAGCAGCTCTTGAAAGTAACTATGTCGTTTCTTCGTCTGACCGAGGTTCTTAACAAGCTCCTGTGCAGGAACATCGAGAATCGTTACAAATTCAAAGAATTGCTTAGTCGTCAGAACTTTTTGTCCGCGCGAAGCGTCAGAAAAGAAAACCGCCAAAGCATACAAACCAGAAAACCGCTTCGTCCAGTAGTCGTTCTCACGCAACAGGTAGACTATAGTCATAGTGTTGAGCGAAATACTCTTCTGCTCTGCCTGGGAAAGAGTGTCATCCAGACAGTATCCTGCCATCTTTTGCTGATGATTCACCCTCTGCTCCTTTTTTTAAATAACAAAGATTTACATCTTTTCCAAACCGTACTGTAAAGCACTGACTGCAAAAGTAAAGAGTTAGCGAAGATGCTCCTACTCGCCCTCCTGCAAGAAACCGCCAGCCTGGTGATTCCAGAGTCTTTGATAGATTCCGCCACTGTGGGCAAGACTTTCGTGATTTCCATCCTCTTTAATTTGACCTTCTTCCATCACGATAATTCTATCCATTTTCCGGAGTGTTGAGAGTCGGTGTGCGATTGCAATGACAGTCCTTCCTTCCATCAAAATCTCTAGAGCTTTTTGAATCGCCACTTCACTTTCACTATCCAGAGCCGAAGTAGCTTCATCCAGGACGAGAATCGGTGCGTCTTTAAGCATCGCGCGAGCAATTGCAACCCGCTGCTTTTGCCCACCTGAGAGCTTAATTCCTCGTTCTCCCACCAAGGTATCGTACCCGAGAGGCAGTTCACGAATAAAATCATGAGCCTGGGCTTTTTTAGCTACTTCAACAATTTCTTCGTCAGTTGCATCTGGCTTTCCGTAGGCAATATTTTCGCGAATGGTGCGATGGAAAAGCGCAGGTTCTTGAGGGACAATCGCAATCGCTTTCCGCAATGAATCTTGTGTAACATGTGCAATATTCTGACCGTCTATGGTAATTTCTCCAGACGAAATTTCATGTTGTCGCAGGAGAAGCGAAACAAAAGTGGTTTTTCCTGCGCCAGATTGACCAACCAGACCCATTCGCTGACCAGCCGGGATATGTAAATCAAAATCAGTAAATACCGCTTTCTCATCAAATAGGAATGAGACGCCCGACCAATCAATTGTGGCATTTTCTACACGTAAATCAGGAGCATCTTTTTCATCCACAATCTCGTGCTCGACAATTAAATCATCTAGTCCCTCTTCCATCTCTCCAAAGGCACGGGCTGTTTCGTTGATAGCTCGTCCAATAAATATTAATGTGAAGGTGATTTGTGATACCAGCGACAACACAAGCACCAACTCTCCGCTAGTCACATTTCCAGCCTGCCACGCAGTCGTGAGTGACCAAAACATCCCAAACCCAAACACAAACAAAATAAATCCGTTGTACAGAAGCATTTTCTCTGTGTACATCCAATTTTTCTTATGTGTCTTTCGACGGTACTCAGTGAGGTCACATAAAGCATCGTACTCAAAAGGAATATTGGCATACTGTCTAGCAGCACTAATGTTTGACAATAAGTCGATAGTCCTTCCGCTGAGCTTTGTTCGAGCTTCTGCATGAGCACGCGAAAGCTCGCGATTCTTAGGAGACAGACGGCGATTAAATACAATGAGTACTACTGTCAGGGTAGTGAAAATAGCAGCTGAAATTGGGTCAATAAACAAAATAAAAGTGAGCGTCACTACAAAAGACACAAAAGCTGTCAGGTGTGTCCAAAGTATTTCTGGGATAATCTCCCCCATCGCACCAACTACGTTGCCAAACTTCGTCATAATTGAACCAGCAAACCTATCAGAGAAATAGCCATGACTATGCTTGAGCGTATAAGCAGAAATATCATCCGTAGAGGTTTTTGTAATTCTAGTCACACACTGCATTCCCAAGTATCCACTAAGTCTGAACAATAGCTGGGTCAGCAAGACAACCACCGGAAACATCAAGGCATACAACAAAACTCTGTCTGACTGACCTGACTCAACAGCATCCACAATTAATTTGAAAAAGTAACTGGAAGACTGACTAATTGCTGCGGCAACCACTACAACCAAAAATGCACCAATAAACCACCATTTATGTGGTTGTGCCATATGAACCATAAAGCTAAAGGGTGTTTTCGGTATAACTATTTCGCTATTTAATTTTTGGTTTGGGAGAGACATAGAGTACTAATGACGCACGAACGAACCAAACCTTACACGCAGTAAGGTTTGGAAGAACTCGCATGTCTTGCATTACTTCAAATCAGGGTCGTTTTCTCGAAGCCACTTCGCAGCTGCGTCTTCCTCATCGTCTTCTGGCATAAAATCACCCGTTTCTTCATCTAAAGTCCCTACCGGACCTTCAACGTCAGCCTCATCGCGCACAGACACTTCAGGGTCAAGCTCCACTAACGCACCATCACCTGAGTTTTCTCGGCGCCGCAAGTCATTCGGACCTTTACTTTCCATATACGTACCACCAGATTCTGTTGAAGTTGAGCCAGGCATACGCATCTTACCGTCTTCACCAAGACCATCATCGTAGGAATCTTCACTCGGTGAATCTTTTGTCTCGAACGTATCACCCCTAAGCTCAGACCGGTCATCTCCCTCAAACCGACCACCTCTCTTGTTTTCAAAGTTTTCCATAGAAAAATATCGCTTTTTGATTAAAAATTCGTACTTGTAGTATACAATATATTTACCTATGTCACCCGAACAAGCAGCCATCCGCTCACTTGATAGCCGAACCCGTGGTCTTGAAATTGCAGAAACTGCACAGCTTCTTTTGCCTATGCATGAGGGCATTGCTCGAAAAATGCAAGAATTAGCTATTAAACCCGAGTCTTTCATTCGTCCTGATGACGAGAACGACATGTACACTCCTGAAATGATTGCTCGTGACCAAGCCTATGTCGCTCGGAGGAAAGAAGAATTTGCCAAAGACGCACTGCTTCCCGGACCAAATGGGCTCAGACAGGGAGAGGTGAGAAATCTGGCGGAGATTTTGGAATACCAAATCATCAAAGGAATGAATATTGGTAATTGGATTCCCTTCTGTAAAGCAATTAAGACCTCAGAATACGACGACATTAAAAACGGTATGGACTTGTTGATTGAGTTTAGCCGAGGCGACCAAATAAACCATTTTGGTATCGGGGTCGATGTGTCATTTTCCCACCACCTACAAAAGAAATTTCAAAGAATCAAAGATGAAATCGATAGGTACGACGGTGACAAACATCGACTGGGAGTAGTTAAATATGCTAAAACCCCCACCTCACGAGGCGAAATGCATAGCCTCCCTCGGGTAGTTGCAGCGCTTGATTTAGGCATCATGAAAGACTTATCTCGCACAAAGAACAATGCTCTAAATGGTCACATGGCACAACATGCCTTAATGATTGAAATGACTCGCCAACTCGAAACCTTTACTGAGTATGCCGAAAGCGCAAACCCAGCCTGCGTCGCCCCACTGGAGAGAGTACGGAGTAAGGTTGAAATTATGAGTAAATATCTTGAATCTCAAGAAAAACTCGAAGCTTCTGAATATACAAAAAACAAAGAAGTGGACTCGGCCATTGCTGAATGTCTTCGCATGTTCCGTTAAAGAATTGCACTCAGATAACTTTACGATATACTGTGGAGCACGACCGATTAGCTCACCATGGTAGCGGTAAAAACATCTCCCAGATATTTTTACCATCTTCACTGTAGAAGTCGGGCGCACACAAAAACAAGACCGATTAGCTCAGCTGGTAGAGCGCTACATTGACATTGTAGAGGTCACAAGTT
>CAYGOP010000068.1:0-4651 GCA_964351645.1 uncultured Candidatus Saccharibacteria bacterium
CCAATGGGGTGCTACTGCAAAAATCATGGTTCTCACAGCATCAGAATCAACCGAGAACATCTCTAAGAATATTGACCTCCCTTCTGATTACGTTTTATTTAAACCAGAATGGAGCGTATCCGATTTACTACAAAGAATCGAGGAACGTCTCGCTGACTAAACTATTTTTCAGGAGCTAACTCAAGCGGCAAAATCACTTCGAAGGTGGTGCCGATATTTTCTACGGTCGTAAATGATATCTGGCCTTTGAGCACATCTACTGCTTGACGCACAATATACAAACCAAGACCGGTTCCGTCTGGTACATCACGTACAGCATTCGAAGCTCGGAACAGTTTTGTAAAGATACCTTCTTGGTCAGCTGACGGAATACCCATTCCGTTGTCAGCCACCGTAATCACAATATCATCGTCTTTTCTACCAAAACCTAAATGGATAGTTCCCTGTTCACGCGTGTACTTAGCTGCGTTTGTGTACAAGTTGGTAATAATCATTCTCATCAAGTTCGGGTCTGTAATAATTTTATCAACCGACGTGTCAAAGAAAGTTTTTACCTCCAACTTCTTCTGCTCAACACGAACCGCTTGCTCAGTCATGATGTCTTCAAAGAGTTTCGAAAGCTCTACCGTTTCATATTCTGCTTGGAACGTACCGAGCTCAAACCGTGACACCCGCAAGAAGTCATCTACTAAAACCGCCATACGTCGAATACTAATCAGCAAGCGATCAATGTATTTGCGCTGTCTGTCCGTAAGTGTCTCCGGACCATCCATTTGCAGAAGCTCCGCACTCCATTTCATACCAGCAATTGGTGTGCGCAGTTGGTGAGAAGCTAACGATACAAATTCAGATTTTGCATCCTCAGCTTTTTTCTGTTTTGTAATATCCACTAATGTGAGAAGACCAATTTTTTCCCCGTTGCTGTTTGTAAAACCAAACAAAGACAAAAGTGCCCAAGCTTCTTTATGGTCTGAGCGCTTGACTCTCACCATCTCGTCACTGATAGCTACCCCACTTCGGAATTTTTCAATTAAAAAATCAAGGTGGGATAATTCGTCACACTGCAAACGCCCGAACACATTGATACCTTGCACTTTCGTTTGCGGAACTCCGAGCATACGCACAGCGGCAATGTTGGCAGACTGAACATGCCCCTCAAAATCTATCAAGAGATACGGCACTGGACTATTTTTGTACAACTGAACATACAATTCTTCTGAGGAAACCTCTAGGTCATTTGCTACAGCTTTTCGCAACACATCGTTGTTCGCTGTCGCTTTTGAAAGATCATAGGTGTTCTTTGCAACAAAGACGCAACACAAGAAAGCCATCATGAATAACAGACCTCCTAAATCAATATTGGTAAAATCGTAATAGAAAGTCATCAGCATCACGACAGAAAAAAGTACCGCAAAAATACTGACTGACTGAATAAGGGGTTTTTTGTTATCTGAAAACCAAGACATATATAAATAGTACCTTACAAGCGGACATTATTCCGCATGATGTAAGTTAAACTGCTCACCAACATGAGCCATTTCTCCCATCTCATCAGTTCGCATTACCACTACTTTTACTGCACTGTTACGCACGCTGATGACACCATCCTTCCCAACAAACAAATCGTTTCTATCTTTACTCACGTGCACTCCAAGGTGAGCCAGACCACTGACAATCAAACTCCTTAATTCAGAACTTCGTACCGAGGCTGTTGCAGTCAGCACCAACACATCCATTCCACCCAACGCAATCGTACTAGCGGCAATCGCTTTCTGCACCGTGTAGGCAAAAACATCTAGCGCATGAATAGCGACAGCGTCGTTTTGTGAACGTCGAGACAGGAGATGTCTAATGTCTGACTCTCCTGAGAGACCTCGCAGACCAGTACTACGATTAAGATACATCTCTGCCTCAGCCGGTCGTAAATTTTTAAGACGCATGAGTTCTAAAAGTGCGGCAGTATCTATATCCCCTCCTCGACTCCCCATCGGTAAACCAGTACTAGGAGAAAACCCCATTGTGCTTTCTACACTCTTTCCGTTTTTTACCGCCGTGACACTCACCCCATTTCCGATATGACACACCACCATCCGTTCTGGGTCTTGACCAATTAAAGGATGAATCCGACGCACCACAGATGCCACTGATAAGCCGTGATACCCAAAACGATGAATATCAAAATCGTTTGCATCAGCTACTGGCAAGCTATATTCTCGAGCTTTGGGAGGCATCTCACCATGAAAAGCACTGTCAGAAGCAGCAATCAGCCGTACATTTGGGAAAGAATCTTTGAGCGCGAGGATTTCTCGCAAAACAGTTGGCACATGGAGCGGTGCAGTTGACTCTCGCTTGCGAAGTTGCTTAATGTACTCATCATCAATCTCAGCATGCTTTTGAAAAAAAGTACCAGGCGCTACCACTCGAACCACAAGCGTACTCACAGCAGTTAGTCGTCTTGACTCAATAAATGATTTCACTTCTTCAGCTACTTTTTGCAATGAGGAATCAAACTCTTCCCGCTTTACTGGCTCGCACACTTGATGTGTCCCTGATACTTGTGAACACGCCTCAAAACCAGTGTCAGTGTCTTCAAATCGAGTTTCCATCTGAAGAACACCGTCGCTATACAGCGCATATTTCTTTGACGAACTTCCTGGGTTAACAACTAACGTTGTTCCCATACCCAATTCGTTATCTCTTGTGGATCATCACCATGCTCAATAGCATAGGCTCGATGCTCAGCAAGCTTTTCTTGGAAAAGTGAGATGAATTCCTGTGCTTCTGTTTCGGTAATTACTCCTTGCTCAGCTGCTTTTGCAAACGCTTCCATTGCTAAATGGTACCGGTCGACCTTGTTACGAACCATCATGTCAAACGGAGTAGTAGTTGAACCACTTTCTTCATATCCATGAATGGTGAAGCGTTGTGGGTTTTGTGCATAATCAAACAGCACCTGCTTGATTGTTTGCGGGTACCCATGGAAGTTCACAATCACTGGCTTGTCTTCGGTGAAGTAATACTTAAAGTCATGACGGAGCACTCGGCATTCTGAATTACCAATACCCAGTGCTGAGAGTGAGGTGATGTTCACAAACCGCATACGCATTGCTGGCACCCGCTGACGCACCAAACTGATAGCAGCGAGCGCTTCGAGCGTTGGATAATCTCCAGCCGCACTAAAGACCATGTGTGGATTTTCATCGCTGGCAAAGTCCCAGATTGAAACGCCTTCCATAACATCTTTCTTCGCTTCTTCAAGTGTTCGCCAAATCGGCAGTGGTCGTTTTGAAGCAACGAGCACATTGATTTCTTTCTTAGATGCCATCATACGGTGGAAGGTGACTAGCGCTGTATTTGCATCAGCTGGGAAATAGACATTTGTGAAACAGCCTTGCCGTTGCAAAATACCATCGATAAATCCCGGGTTTTGGTGAGAAAAACCATTATGTTCTTGTCGCCATGCACCTGAAGTTAAGATGTAGTTGAAGGAAGGAATGTCTCCCCGCCACTTCACATCACGGGCGATTTTGAGGAACTTTGCATACTGGTCAGCCATACTCGCTACAATCTGCACAAACGCCTCGTACGACACAAACAAACCATGACGGCCAGTCAGCACATACCCTTGAAGCATTCCTTGTAAGCTGTGCTCAGACAGCATCTCAAGCACTCGCCCATCCCACGCCAGGTCTTTGTCCCATTCTTTATGAGGCCAGACAAACGCTCGCTTGGTCACTTCAAAAACAGCTCCCAGTTTATTTGAGTACGTTTCGTCAGGCGACATCAAACGAAGATTTCGGTTGCCAGCGTTTTCTTTCATCAAGTCACGAAGGTACAAGCCAATTTTCTCCATTCCACTTTCGGTACCGCAAATAGGGTCGTCTAAGTTGCAGGTACCGGCCACTGAGTAATTTTCAATCGCTGGCATATTGAGCGGTTTGTAATGAGGAGCGCCGCCGTGAGCGATTGGGTTGTCCCCCATTCGTCTTCCTTCCCGAGGAATTAAACTCTGAATATCGTCATCAAACTTTTCTCCATCCCATAATTCGTTGAATTCATATGAGCGCAACCAGTCTTCGAGCTGACGACGCTCCCCTTCATCCTTCTTGGCATTAATAGCAATCACTTGGTGAGAGTAGTGATTATCTTCCACTTTTTGGTCACCAATATAATCAATGCTGTTCCATCCTTTTGGAGTCCGAAGAATAATCATTGGGAAACGCGGAGTCTCATGGAGAGTTCCCTCTCGCGCACAATGTTGAGTAAAGCGAATAGACTCAATCGCCTTATCCATTACTTCCATCATCGTGGCGTGCACATCTTCATCTGTGTAAGCATCAACAAACATCGGTTCATATCCATACCCATAGAAGAGAGCGTGCAGTTCATCATCGCTCATTCGCCCCATGAATGTTGGACCAGAAATCTTGTAGCCATTGAGATGCAGGATTGGTAACACTGCACCATTGGTACCTGGATCGATGAGCTTATTTAAATGCCACGCGGTAGCAGTTGGTCCGGTTTCTGCCTCTCCGTCTCCAACGAGACACGCAACTACCAAATCAGGATTGTCTAAAATCGCACCGTACGAGGTAGCGAGTGAGTATCCCAGTTCTCCACCTTCGAGAATCACACCCGGCGCTTCTGGATT
>CAYGOP010000069.1:0-4371 GCA_964351645.1 uncultured Candidatus Saccharibacteria bacterium
AAAGAATATTTTTCTGATATTTCTGAATTAGTGGGTCGACAAGCACCTTTTTTAACGAACCTTGAACCTCGAACAATTCGAGGTTTAGAAAGTCAGGGTATGATTTTGGCAGCCGGCGACGACGATATTTTTTCCTTGCTCCATCCAGCAGTAACTGTTCCGGCAGGGACTTTGATAAGATAAATAAATGATTGATCTCGAAAAAATTGATTCTCAGGTTGAGAAAGTGCTAGCCGCACCTTCAGTGGGGAAAGCACAAAAAATCCTTCAATCTAGAGGTGGTATTTGGATGATTGCTGTGATTGCTTTTATAGAATCTGCACTTCCTTTACCAATTCTCACTGATCCTTTTTTGGTGGCAGGAATACTATTGAACCGCACAAAAGCCGTCGAGATTACTATTATTACAATTATTGCTTCTGTTTTGGGAGGGGTCGCAGCCTACTTCTCAGCAATGTTGTTTTTGGAAACAATCCTTAGCTGGATGACGTCGGGTATGGTGAGTCAGTTTCAAAACATGGTGAGCAATACCGAAGCAAATACTTTTGTGCTCACTATTGTTGGTGCGGTCACGCCAGTGCCATATACATTGGTGGCCTGGGCAGTAGCAGTACTGCAAGGTGGACTGCTGGTATTTATTATTGCTTCAATCATTGGAAGAACACTCCGATATTCTATTGTCGCATTTTGTGTGTACCGCTTTGGACCTACTGCTATGCAGTACGCTCGACGGTATGTCGGTTTCACCTCTCTTGTGATTCTAGTGCTTGCTATTGCCTACGTTTGGTACAAGATGTGAGTTGCGAATCAAAATGAACTCGGGGACAGCGTATACTAGAGGGAAGACGTATGTTTAACGCTCTTTCTCGTATTTTACCACCACCGACGTATCTTACTATGCCCTGTGTAGGGGTGGATATTTCTGACACTTCACTGAAATACATATCGTTTCAACCTACGACGCTTACCAAAGCCCAAAAGAAATTAAAGTTATGGGGCGAGATAACTATCCCAAACGGCGTAGTGCAAAGAGGGCAGGTAAATGAGCCAGCGCAGCTCGTTGCTGTTTTGAAAGAACTGAAGGAAAAAACGGGCGCAGAATTTATCCGAGTTTCTCTTCCGGAAGAAAGAGCATACTTGTTTGAGACTGAAATTAAACACAATACTCCACTAAAAGAAGTTCGTGGGTTATTAGAGTTTCGGCTGGAGGAAAACGTGCCAATTCCATCCCGAGAAGTGTTTTTTGATTATGCGATTTTGCCAGGACTTCCAGAAGAGAAAAAAGCGCAGGTGGCTGTAGCTGCGTATGCGAAAGAAACAATTTTGAAATACTATGACGCGTGTACCGCAGCGGGCCTGCGCCCGATTTCGTTTGAAGTGGAAGCGCAGGCGATGGCTCGAGCGGTCATTCCTGAAGATATGAGCGGAGCTTCAATGCTGGTTGATTTTGGTAAAACTCGCACGGGGATTGGAATTGTGTACAAAGGGTCACTCATGTATACCTCAACTATCGACATTGGAGGAGACCAGCTATCGCTTGCGTTGCGCAAGGTGCTCGGGGAGGGGATAGCTGAAAAAGAACTGACTCGTCTAAAAAATACTGAGGGTTTAATAAGGGGGGTTGATTCAGCACAGGTTCATGATGCGCTGTTGAGCACAGTGTCAGTCATTAAAGATGAGCTGGCTACTCGTATGCAGTACTGGCATATGCGAAGCGGTAATTTAAACAAGCGCAGAATAAGTTCCGTCATTTTGTGTGGAGGAAGTGCTAATCTCAAAGGGCTACCTGCGTACCTCACAGAAACACTTGGTGTAACGGCAATTCGTGGCAATGTATGGGAAAACACCTTTTCTCTCGACAGTACGATTCCGCCAATTGATAAAAGACATTCGTTTGGGTATGCCACCGCAATTGGTCTGGCCCTAAAATCAACTGTATAAACATGATTAATCTCATACCACCAAACGCCAAAAAAAGTATTGTGAAAGAATATTGGGTTCGGGTCAGTTCGACCTGGATGTATCTTTGGGCATTTACACTCCTGTGTTGTGTAGCGATTGTGTTCCCAGCGTACGTTCTGATTACATCTCAGGTGAATGTGTACCAAGCTTCTGCAGCCCAAGCCTCTGCCAAAGTGGCTGATTATCAGCAAGCAACAACAGCGTTGGTTCGTTCAAGCCAGCAAGCAAGTGCTGCAGTAAATGAATCTAAGGTTGAAAAATTCTCTGAGTACCTAGAATTGTTTGAAGGGCTACAAGGAGGAACGATTGAGATTTCACAAATCCGAATCTCTCGGGGTGTGGAGGGAATTGAACCTGTGCAAATTACTGGAAAAGCAGTCGATAGACAATCCTTAGCATCTTTTCGAGATCGACTACTGAGTCAATCTGTGGTGTCTGAGGCAGATTTACCGATTTCAAATTTGGCTCGTGATAAAGATATTCAATTTACGTTGACTGTCGTTATTAATAATGAAATGTCACTATGAGTCCTTCAACCATCCAAAATAGTATTGTCTCTCTCATTGCTATCATAATCGCAGCTAGTGCGTTTGGTTTTATGGTGTTAAAAACTGATCAGCAAGGCAAAGAGTTGGTTATGCAGATTGAGACTCTTGATACGCAAAGGGCACAGGAAGAATCTTTCTTTAAATTACAAAAAATAGCTGAAGACACCAAAGATGAGAGGGAGTTACTCCAAAGTCATTTTTTACTTAAAGATAGTGAGGAAGTTGATTTTCTGAATAATGTCGAGAGTATTGCTCCCAGAGCCGGGGTGGCGCTTCAAACAAGCAATCTCTCCTCAGTGGTTGATGCTACTGATAGTTCCGAATGGATTCAGGTAGATTTTACCTTCACTGGCTCTCGGCAAAGAGTAAAAGATTTCGTTCAAATTTTAGAAGTACTTCCGTATGTATCTAGGTTAGTATCAGTTGATTTGACTGCGGTTAGTCAGACAGAGTGGCGAGCGAGGGTCACAATGAGGGTTAGAGTGCTAGCGTATGATTCATAAAAAACAATTTACAGATATTGCGAAAAAAATAATTCGCACTCAAAGAGGGTTACAGAACCATCAGCTGATGCATCCAGGTAGGGAATGGATTATCGGTCTTTGTGTGGCTGCTATTTTATTTACCGGTAGTGCAGTCTGGAGTTCTATAACGTACTTAGAGCATAAAGATGGAGAATTACTGCGTACACAAATTACAGAAGAACAGCCTGCGGTGTATCGAGAGGCACTCGTAGCGGCCGCTCTAGAGCTGTATGAAGCCAAAAACACCAAGTTAAATACTTTGCTCAATAATTCCCCAGAGATAATTCCCGAGGTGGTACAAGAGGTAGGTATGTCTGAGGAGGTGTCGAGTAGCACAGTGCCTACCGAAGTTGAACAGACAACTTCCTCAACAGAAACAGGAGTAGAGTCTGAGTCGGTAGTAGAGACCGAACCTGAGATAGCTGAAGAGGCCGAAGAAGCGTCGTCTCCTGGAGAGACTGTCGTAGTGCCAGCAATCTCGCTGTAAATGGTGCCCCCAGTAGGAATCGAACCCACATCAAAAGGATAGAAGCCTCTCGTTTTATCCATTAAACTATAGGGGCAAAATCGGCAAAAGCCGATGTGTCACTACAATAGCAGAATTTTGAGGGTACGAAAACAGCTGGAGAAACAATTTGTTTCTCCAGCTGTTTTTTCACAAAAATAAGCAAAAAGAAAGCACCCACAAGTTATAAAAAAGAAAGAAGGGAAGGGCGTGGGTGCTCTACGTTGGGTTAGCCACACATTGTGTAGCAAATGGGTTCGCCGGTCGATTCTGAGACGACCATCCGATCTGCTCTGCGAAGTCGGTATCCACCTTTGCGAAGCCAGGTGAGTACGTGTCGTTGTGCGTCGGAAGTGATCATGGCTATCTCCCTAATGACCATGTGACTAGCGGGTATCGCCGGTCCTTCTTTGAAAATACTCCTCGTTTGATGTTTGGTCAAATGCTTTTTACACAGATTTTGTTTTTGTGTACCATGTAGGACGACGTTAGAATGGTTTTGGTGGAAACGATTCATGTATAATTTTGCAATGGAGCAGGCTATTTCATTTTTGTACTTATTTAATGCGGTTATAACTGTTTTTGCATATGCGCCTCAAATTGTTAAGTTAAGAAAGATTAAGGCTCGTCCAAAGAATTTCTCACTAACGAGCTGGTTTCTTTGGACGTATACGTCAATCATTTCCCTTTTGTATGCAACTTTTGTTGTGCGAGACGTTGAGCTAATAGTGGTAGGGTCGCTTAGTTTTGCTTTTGTGTTAGCGATATTGGCTATTTTGATCTACCAGAATATAAAGATGGCACATTCTAGTAGTCTTCGTTGTGCGGCGAG
>CAYGOP010000070.1:0-4284 GCA_964351645.1 uncultured Candidatus Saccharibacteria bacterium
ATAAAAGAAGAGGAGGTGGCGCAGGCTAAGGTTGCAAACGTACTATCAGAAAAACAAGCAGATACCGAAAAAAATCGAGAAGCAGAGCGTGAGATGTTTACCTTGCTTAATTCACAACGCGAGACTGAGTTGCGAATCAATCAAATTCGTTCTGAATATCATGTGCTCGAGCGCGACCGAGAAGACTTTAAGAAAGAGTTGCAAGAAGCCGTCTCATTGATTGGTCGCGGAGCATCAGATTATTTTTCTTTGCAGCTACTGAATGAAAATGGTGAGTCGGTTCCTGACGAGGAAATAGTAAACGAAGAAAGAAATAAGCAACGTGAACGACAAAGACAGCTAGAAAAATTAAAAATACGTTTAGAAGAATTGGGAGTCGGAGCAACTGATGATCTCTTAAAAGAATTTACAGACGCAAAAGAGCGTGATGAATTTCTTGAAAAAGAACTTGCTGACTTGCAGCAGTCTGTAGAAAATCTCAAATCTTTGACGATTGAAATGCAAGAGAAGTTGCAGGAGCAATTTGCGGAAGGAATGGAAAAGATTTCAAAAGAGTTTAATACTTTTTTCACGCTCATGTTTGGTGGGGGTTCGGCGGTCTTGCAACGAGTGGAACTGAAAAATCGTAAAAATGAAGAAGATGAGGAAGGGGAGGATGAAAAGTCTGAGGAAGGAGTGGAGTTGCAAGTGTCACTGCCAAATAAGCGCGTCAAAGGTCTGGAAATGCTTTCTGGTGGAGAACGCGCCCTTACTTCAATTGCTCTCATTTTTGCGATGAGTCAAGTAAACCCTCCGCCGTTTATTATTCTTGACGAGACTGATGCTGCACTTGATGAGGCAAACAGCCGGCGGTACGGAGATATGATTGAAGCGTTGGCAAAAAAATCTCAGCTGGTGTTAATTACGCACAATCGAGAAACGATGAGTCGGGCTGGAATCTTGTATGGTATCACTATGGGCGGTGACGGAGTCTCTAAAGTACTGTCTGTGAAGTTTGATGAAGCGGCAGTGGTAGCCAAGTAAAACTTTTGTTGTACTTCTAGAGTTTAAAAAATCAGGTGCACATTTTAGACGGAGGAAACACAATGTGTCTTGAGACAGGAGAGATGAGAATGCGGTATCGTCGGCACATGCGGCAAACATGGCTCCAAAGGACTTCTGCTTGGATGAAAAAACAAGTAAAGCTCAAAATGCTGATGTGGCACTATCGATTGTTTCCACATCATTTCCCACGCCAGGCTCATCCTGGACATTTTGATTAACAGTAAGGCAGGGCGAAAGTCCTGCTTTTTGATATGATAGTGGGATGGAAGGAATACCAAAATTTAAACATACTAAAACCACGGCGGCTGGCTACCCGGTCTACGAGCGGACCGATCGTCAGTCTGCAGAACAGGTGCCGGGTGAGCTGACTGAAGAGCAGCAGGAGGATTTGCGCTCTGCCCTTGCTGAACTTGGTGTACCCCTAAAAAAAAATCCTCAATAGTCTCTAGACGTGGCTTTTTAGCGGGCGCGCTCGCGAGTGCTGGGGTTGGTGCGGGAGCGTACTATCTTGCAAAAGAATCAGGAGACATTGAGTCAGAAACAGAGCCTGCACCAGTAGAAGTAAGCGTAGAAGAAGAGGAGGTGGAAGAAATTGAAAGTCTTCCACCGTCACACGAACGCTTTGATAAAGAAATTTCTGGCTACAAAGCATTTACACAGCTACAAAAAAATGAAGTGCTGTATGTGACAGCAGAAAACGTTCCGGTCGGTGACCCGGTTATTCTTGAAGATTTTACAGGCGAATTGCCAGAAGGAGTAACAGTCCCTGAAGGACAAGCACCGGTGTATTTGTACTCGATTGGTGAGGTTGATGAGACTGGTTTGCCAATAGGAAAAGTCCCACCGCGGTGGCTTGATTATAAACAAGCGCAACTGCAGGCAGAGTACCCAGACGAAATTATTGCTGGCCGGATGCATGTGATAGCTGATTTCCAAGCGGCTCACCGCGAGGCTGACGAGCCAGACTTAGTGGCGGCGATCGAAAGTGGTGAGATTGACAGTTACGATGATGTTGTCAGTTACTTTGCTGAGAAACCAGTGCGAGGAGCTGAGGAGTTTAATCGTATGGAGTACGCGCAGTCACAGATACAGTTTCGTTCAGAAGCTGAGTCGGGCCGACCAGCTGTGCCGGAGTTGGTGCAGACAGCATTTAGGAAAATTATTCCTGGACTGTTTGCTCATGAATCAAAATTTAATGCTGGTCTGGTAAGTCAAACCGGTGCACGAGGATTGGCGCAGATTATGCCGGCAACCTGGGAAGAGTATACAGGGACGCAAGAAGTCTCTTTAAGTATGATTGAACAGGTAGAAGTGGCCGGAAAGCTTATTTCAGATAATTACCATTACATTGTTCACTTTGCCGGCGAGGAAGCTCTTTCGGTACTGCGGGCTCGATTTGCATCGGAAGAGGATTTTCAGTCTGACTTAATGGTTCCTCTGATGATTAATGCCTACAACGCC
Organism: uncultured Candidatus Saccharibacteria bacterium; assembly: GCA_964351645.1. GTDB lineage: Bacteria > Patescibacteriota > Minisyncoccia > Phycocordibacterales > UBA918 > OLB19. Next base: position 2,506 of record CAYGOP010000070.1, read on the forward strand.
GGCGGACCACTGATTGGAATTGCTGTACAGAAATTTGTTTCTCAAACTCCTACAGAGGAGCTCTTGTCAGGGAAAGATTTGTTTCTCCAATTTGCTGACTTTGCGGAGCAGAATAATGAAGCGGAGCTAGATATGTATAAAGAGCATGCAAGGGGATACGTGTCTCGAGTGTATGGAAATGTAGCGATGTTAGAAGAAAAATACCCGCCCTAATCAAACCGAGGTATCCTGGTGGCTCAGAATTAAAAAAGACCGGCGCTGTGCGCCGGTCTTTTGTGTCTTCTTAGGTCAGGAGTTCAAAGTCGAGTTGTCTCTCATCTTTATCGGCTCGGACTAGTTTTACTTTTACAGCGTCACCTAGGCGGTAAATTTTTCCGGTCCGCTGACCTTTTACTCGATATTTCGTCGCTTCATGTTCAAAGTAGTCACCTTTGATACTGGCGAGTTTTACCATTCCTTCAGCCAGAGAGCCTTGCTCTTGCACATAAATGCCCCAGTCGGCAACACCGGTGATAACCCCTTCGAATTCTTCACCAACTTTGTTGAGCATATATTCAACTTGTTTGAACTTAATTGAGTCACGTTCGGCTGAAACGGCTTCCATCTCTCGTTCTGAGGATTGGATTGAGATTTGTTCGTAGCGAGCAGTTTCTTTTGGTCCAATAGTTTCTCCATCAAGGTGCATCCGCAACATACGGTGAGCCATTAGGTCAGGGTAGCGCCGAATTGGGGAAGTGAAGTGGCTGTAGAATTTGAAAGCTAATCCAAAGTGACCGATGTTCTTAGTCGAGTAAATTGCTTTGGCCATAGAACGAATACTCGCAGTTTTGATGAGATTTTCTTCAGATTTTCCTTCCACATCTTTCATGAGAGCATTGATAGCCTTTGCCCCGACGATTCCGTTTTTGGTTTCAAATTCATATCCAAGCGCGTGAACGAAGGAAGCGAGCTCTTCAATTTTGTCTGGGTTTGGTACATCGTGAATTCGGTACACAAAAGCAAGTTCTCGATTCTGGTCTTTGGCTTTTTTGTTTACAAATGTCGCCACCTCGCGGTTCGCTAAAAGCATAAAGTCCTCAATCATCATCATCGTTTCCGTACGGACTTTTGTGTACGCCCGGATTGGGGTGCCGTTTTCATCAAGTTCAAATTTTACTTCTGGTTGCTCAAACGCGATTGCGCCATTGGCGTAGCGCTTCTTACGCAGGATTCGTCCGAGTGTCATGAGCGAATTGAGTTCCGCTAAGTATTCACCTGATTGGTTATCGAGCACTGCCTGTGCATCTTCGTAGCTAAACCGTTTATCAGAGTGAATGATAGTTTGACCATACCAAGCGTTTTCAACACCCGCGTCAGCATTGAGCTCAAACACGGCGGAAAAAGCCAGCCGGTCTTCGTTTGGACGTAGGGAACAGAGGTCGTTTGAAAGTACCTCAGGAAGCATCGGAATGACCCGGTCTACGAGATACACAGAAGTTCCTCGTTCGACTGCTTCAACATCAAGCGGTTCGCCGGTTCGTACATAGTGAGATACATCAGCAATATGGATACCAACTTCTACGTTTCCATTAGGGAGAGTTTGAATGGAAAGCGCATCATCGAAGTCCTTAGCGTCATGCGGGTCGATGGTCATGGTGGTTACGCCACGGAAGTCTTTTCGTTTTGGGTCAGCGACCGCATCAGCAAAGATTTTCTCTTTGTTTTCATAGAGCACATGAGCTGCTTGTTGCACAGACTCAGGCAACTCATATGAACAAGCGCGAGACGGCCTATGGGCAG
>CAYGOP010000071.1:0-803 GCA_964351645.1 uncultured Candidatus Saccharibacteria bacterium
AACCATGTCGTTCTTGAGCCAAATTGGTCTGATTTTCCTCATGTTCATGGCCGGCCTCGAAACCAAGTTTGAAAGTTTCAAAAAACTGAAATATGACTTGGGTTGGCTCTCGGCTTTAAATAGCCTCATCCCCCTCTCAGCTGGAGTAGCTCTTGGATTCTGGTTTGATTTTTCCCTGACCGCGTCTCTTTTGATTGGAATTATTTTCATGTCATCTTCTATTGCTGTCATTATTCCGACCCTGGAATCTTTGAAACTAAACAATACAAAACTAGGCCGTTCCATTGTCGCCTCTACAATTATTGAAGATGTTGTGAGTCTGGTTCTCCTTTCCATTCTCCTCCAGTCAGTAAATCCCGTCACCGCTCTCCCCCTTCCGTCTTTCTATTTCCTGCTCGCGCTCATCATGGTTGGTTTTGCATACGGACTACCAAAAGTTCGAGCCCTTATTCCCGACTACAAAAACGAAAAAGACTTATTTGAATCAGAAGTCCGCATTATCTTTGCGCTCATGATTGGAGTGGTTGTCACCTTTGATTTACTAGGCCTCCACCCAATTATTGCAGGATTCTTTGCTGGATTAGTACTCTCTGAGTCCATCAAAAGTGAAATTCTCATGGAAAAACTTCGCACCATGAGCTACGGAGTATTCATTCCTGTCTTTTTTGTAGTCATCGGCATGGAAACAAACATAGCCGTCTTTCAAGAAAGCGCTGGAGTAATCGGACTCGTTGCTGCGATGGTGCGAGTATCTTTGTTGACAAAATTGTCGAGTGGGTGGCTGGCTGGGAGCGGTGTGGGGG
>CAYGOP010000071.1:813-4204 GCA_964351645.1 uncultured Candidatus Saccharibacteria bacterium
CGGTCCTGCGCTCGTGTGAGTATCAAATTTCACTAAAGTTGCCAGGGGCTGGCTGGGAGGCAGAATTATTGGATTTGCCAACAAAGATTCAGCGATTATTGGACTCGCCACCATTCCCCAGCTTTCGACTACACTAGCGGTTGTTTTTACTGCCGTTGAAACTGGCCTCCTTCCACCAACACTCATTACCGCCATGGTCATCTTAAGTATCGTCACCACACTCGTCGCTCCAATTGGACTCCGTTTTTTGGCTGATCCGGTGCAAAAATAGACAGTACGAACAACTTTTATTGACAAAATCTCAAAATGTATTACTGTACTGGAACGCTTATGTTACTCGTGTGGGGCACATTCGCTGCAGACGTCTGAATGATTCTACTTTCAGGTTTCTGAAATTTACTTATCCTGCACGCCCCGGAGTGATAAAATGTTTAAATATTACCTTTATTGGTACGTTTTAACCCTCCATTTAACTACACAACCTAGATGCCAACAAATACATCAAGACGTCCTTCAAGCGGACGCCGACCTTTCTCTGGTTCAACAAAGCCAGGAACCTCTTTTAATCGTAATCGCCGACCAGGCGGACGCTCAGGCGGCGGAAGTCGCTCTGGTGGCGGACACTCATCTACTGGACGAGGCAGCCGTGGCGGAGCTCGAAAACAACCAACCTTCGACCCATCACAATTCATCAACAAAAACCCGGTAGAGATTGCTGAAGTAGCATACGTGCCAAAGCACAAATTCTCTGAATTTGGTTTTCATAAAGATATTGCTGACACCGTCGCAAAACTCGGTATCGAAAACCCTTCTCCAATTCAAGACCAGTCTATCCCCCTCATTATGGAAGGAAAAGATTTAATTGGAATTGCAGAAACAGGAACGGGAAAAACAGCAGCCTTCTTGCTACCTCTGATTCAAAAGACACTGACTGAGAAAAATCAGCAAACCATCATCCTTACTCCTACTCGTGAACTTGCTCTGCAAGCAGAGGCAGAATTCCGGAAGTTTGGTGCTGGATTTAAACTCTATTCAACCTCATGTGTTGGTGGAACACCAATTCGACCACAAATCCGCGCTCTGAAGCGAAACAACCACTTCATCATCGGAACACCTGGTCGAATCTTGGACCTGATTAATCGTGGTGACTTACGAGTTGAGCGTATCAACAACGTAGTGCTCGATGAAGCAGACCGAATGCTCGACATGGGATTCATCCATGACATGCGAAAGATTCTTGAAAACGTAACCAAAGAACGACAAACTCTCTTCTTCTCAGCTACCATGACTCCGGAAGCAGAGCGACTCGTGAATGACTTTATGAAGTCACCAGTTACCGTTTCTGTACGAAAGAAAGATGTAACAAACAGTATTGAACAAGATGTGGTTCCCTACGAACATGCACACAAGTTCGATACACTCATGAAACTACTTGAAAATGATGAACTGAAACGTGTAATCATTTTCGGAGCTATGAAGCATAGTGTTGAAAAACTATCTCAAGAACTCACACGTAACGGAATCAAAGCTGATTCTATTCACGGAAATAAAAGCCATGGACAACGACAACGTTCCCTTGGTGCGTTCAAGAGCGGAAACTGCCGAGTACTTGTTGCTACCGACGTAGCCGCTCGTGGAATCCACGTTGATAACGTAACTCACGTAATCAACTACGATTTACCAGGTACATTTGAAGATTACGTTCACCGAATTGGTCGAACTGGTCGAGGGGTACATAAAGGAAAAGCACTCACCTTTGTACCAAAGAAATAAAGTAAACATTAGCCCGCAAGGGCTTTTTGTTTACTTTGTTCCGAATTTCTGGCTTTTCCTGCCAGACATTCCTGGAACTCAGACTCCAACAAGTATAGGACTTACTATTCCAAAACCTGTGGTATACTACTCTAACAACAGCGCGCCCTTGGGTGTGCTGTTGTACTTTACATACACGAAGAAAAGAACGGCACCCTTGGGCGCCGTTCTTTTTATTCCTTTAAATAGCTATCAAAATATATCGCATGACACGTATATCCTCCTGGATTCTTAACCAGGTAATCTTGATGATATGCTTCTGCCGGCCAAAAGCGTGTGAGTGGTTCTAGTGTGGTAACCACTTCAGAGTCCCAACGCTCTGATTCATTTACGACTTCAATCATCTCTTGCGCAATCTGCTTCTCCTCTTCATTGGCATAAAAAATTGCGGACCGATACGACGTACCTTTATCATTCCCCTGCTGGTTCAACGTGGTTGGATTATGAATCTGAAAAAAGAAATCTAAGATATGTTGATAATCTACAACCGACTCGTCATATTCTATCTCGAGTGCTTCGGCATGACCGGGGTGGTTTTCGTACGTAGGATTTTCATTTTCTCCTCCCGCATATCCTGCTTCTGTCGCAATCACTCCTGGCAATTCACGCATAAGGTCTTCGAGTCCCCAAAAACAACCTCCGGCTAGTACAGCTTTTTTCATACCATTCTTACCAATTAGTAACCCTTGGCTGCGCAATATGCAGCTGGAGTAGTAGTGTTAAGCGTTACTCCAGCAGCAGCTCGCATATTTGTCTGACAGCTCGTCAGGGCACCAGATGTGTACGGTAGCGTGATACCCAGCTCAGTACCAAGTAAAGATAAAAACGCTGGCGTATCAAAGGAAGTACCTAATTCTGCCTCTACATCAGCATCTAAGCCGCTAACGAAGGTTGCATCAGAACTACTAGCAATCACTGCTGCCAATATATCTGGTAGCACTATACCCAACTGAACCGACTCACAAAGCTCAGCTACATATAAGGCCTCATAAAATAGACTCGATGAACAGGCAGCAGGAGTTACAGAATATTCCCATATTGCACTTGGGTCAACAACTAGATTATTTGAAATTCCAAACTCACTTAACAATGCACATGCAGCGTTATAATCCATTACGCTCGGGCTTTTTGTTAACGGTGTAGCACCTAAGTCAATGAGTGTTTGAGCTGGGTGTGTATGGATAATAGTTGGTTCAATTGCTGTTGGCATCAAGGTTGCAATGGCATCTCGTGACATTGCAACACTAGTCGGACCCCCTGAATCAGTAATATCAAACATCCTACCCATGCCTGAAAGACTGTCTCGAAACATCATGTAACTCCACTCGTCAGTTAGATTATCTGCATCATACTGCATGTCTGCAAAATGAGCTAAACACGAGCCAGGTAATTCTGGCGGGGTAGACACTGGCAAAACAGCCGAGAGGGGATTTAAAACTACGTTTTCTATATTGACTGTAAACGTAATTGGTGTTGGTGTTGGTGTTGGTGTTGGTGTAACTGCAGCCAAGCCATTTAGTATTGCGTCCCATCTGTTTCGCGCTTCAATCACGTCTTGGTCTGTGTAGACACTCATGCG
>CAYGOP010000072.1:0-3817 GCA_964351645.1 uncultured Candidatus Saccharibacteria bacterium
TATTTATGTTGATGAGGCTCTGTGGCGAGCCAAAGTCCGACCGACGCGTCGGGCGGATAAGCTCACAAAAGCTGAAGCGACTTTGCTTTGCAAAGCGTCAGGCGATGTTATGAATGAATCCATCAAAGTCGGCGGGACTACCTTCCAACATTTTGTAGACACCGGTGGAGATAACGGTAATTTTACCGATTACCTCAAAGTATTTGGCCAACAAGGCAAAGCGTGTGAACGCTGTGGAGAAACTATCAAGAAAATCCGCTGTGCCGGACGCGGAACACATTTTTGTCCTGGGTGTCAACACTAGTACAGAGATTCTCCAGACAGCTTTGGATTGCTGTTATATACTACAGGCATAGCAACTAAACTTTATCTATGTTTATTTCTGGAGTAGGAATGTCTACTGGAACAAACGGTGCTGATGCAGCTGAAAAAGCCTATGTAGCTGCGCAAGCACAGTTACAAAGCCATGAACCTAATGCCATTTTAGTATTTGCTTCATCAGTCTTTGACCAACAACAAGTTGTCAGTACTATCAAAAAACTGAGTCCAGAGTCAGCGGTGCTGGCTGGGGCCTCGACCGCTGGTGAAATCTCACAAACTGGTCCAAGCATGACATCTTCGGTAGTAGTAATGCTCTTTGCGTCTGACACTGTCCGCTTTTTTACCGCAGCCGTTGAGAATGCTTCTGGTATCGAAGAGGCAGCTGGTACGCAATTAGCCCAGAAAATAAAAGCCCAAACGACCGAGAAAATACGCCTAGTATCTATATTTTGTGATGGTCTAACTATAAATCCGAGTGCCATCTTACGTGGTATGAATACTGAAATGCCGCAGACACCAATCGCTGGCGGATCAGGTGGTGATGACGGAGCATATAAAAAAACCTTCCAATATTGTAATGATACTGTCTTTTCCTCAAGTGTGACCGCCCTCGCTTTTACCGGCAATCTTGATATTTCAATCGGCGTCCGCCACGGATGGAGCCCCATTAGTGGATTTCGAACTGTTACAAAAGCCGAAGGAACTGTTGTACATGAGATTGATGACAAACCTGCTATCGCTTTGTATGAAGAATTCCTAGGTGTGGAAGAAGCAGCCAAGCTGAAGGAGGTAACACTAGCTGAATTAGCCCTGTCATATCCACTGGGAATCACCGACCAAAAAACCAAAGAACTCTATCTACGAGCACCCTTTTATGTAAACGCTGAAGGCTCAATTACCTGTGGAGGAGAAGTTCCTGAGGGTTCACAAGTACAATTAATGATGGGCAGTAAAGATCTGGCTGTTGCCGCTGCTAAACAAACTGCAGAAAGTGCCTTAGCGGGCATAAACACTACTCCTGCGGCGGCAATTATTTATAGTTGCCATGTGCGAGACAGTCTGTTTGAATCTAGACAAGAATCCAAAAAAGAAATTGATGCTATTCAACAAATTATTGGCGACTCAGTTCCGCTAGCCGGATTTTATACCTACGCTGAACAAGCGCCAGTGAATACTACTAATGTTGATATTCAAACCTGCAATAGTTCAAATCACAATGAAACAATAGTGGCTATTCTCCTTGCAGAATCTCATGACTGACCCAGCTGACACAATTAATGACCTAAAGAAGCAAATTGAGCAATTGTCGCTTGTTATTGCAAACTTAGAGAATACTTCAAAGATGTTGGTTCGTCGCGACATAGATCTGAGAAAAGCGTACGAAAATAACAAGACTCTGGATCGGCAGAAGTCTGACTTTGTTGCCATTGCCGCACATCAACTTCGAACTCCTTTAACAACCAGCCGTTGGGCACATAAGATGTTGGCTGAGTCTGACCAAAGCAATCTTACTGAGCAACAAAAATTACTTTTAGAGAGATCTACTAAGAGTATAGAACTAATGCATAGCATGACAGAAGAACTCATTCAACTTGACCAGCTTGAATACGGAATTACTCAACTTTCATTAACCAGCGGCCGAGTTGAGAAACTACTAGAAGACATTATGCTCTTTTTTAAGCCAGCTATCGAACAAAAGAATATTACCTTCAGCACACAGTATCAGAACACCGCTTGCCCATACTTTGAACCGAAAAAAATTCGTGATGCACTGAGTAATATTATTGATAACGCCATTAAATACAGCCAAGGTGGCAGCACTATCACTATCACTACAAAGGTCATTCCTGGTAGTTTTTGTATTGGAGTAGAAGACACCGGTATCGGTATTGCTGTTGAGGACGTACCAAAGCTCTTTCAAAAATTTGGTCGGTTAGATGCTGCAATAAAGATAGACGCCAACGGTTCTGGACTTGGTTTGTATATTTCTAAAAAAATTATTGAAGCTCATAAAGGCACTCTAGAGTACAAGTCCGGGTCGGCCGGGGGAAGTATTTTTACTGTTAAAATTCCTTATCTAAATATATAATTACCGTATGAATCCTACCAACAAAGTAGAATACACCCTTTCGCAGATGCAACAAAAGTCTTTAGGTGACATAAAGGTTCTAATGGTCGAAGATGATCAGCTAATCAGAGAAATGGTAATAATGAAGCTGATGTCACATGGCTGTATTCCGTATGAAACAGGCGATGGAGCAGAAGTTATTAGCCTAATTAAACAATATAATCCTCATATCCTCATCCTCGATTTGATGCTACCAGGCATGACCGGCGAAGAGATTCTAGAACACATAAAGTCAAACCCAGACACTGCACAACTGCCAGTTATTATATTTACAAACAAAACCGAACCTGCCAACCTTGAAAAAACTAAATCTCTAGGAGCCGACAGATACTTTATAAAAGCTTCAACTGACCTTAATGACTTAGTCGCAAGCATAAAAGAACTTGCAACTAAGTAATTTTTGTATTTAACTATCGCCAGTAGCAACAACGGAGAAGTATCGTGAGAAAAGTAGCACTTTCTGTTATTTTATGTGTGTGGCAGACGATGGTCCAGGCTCAAGAAGCAGAACACTGCCCCAAGCAAAGTTGCGAGGTCATTCGTTCAGCCATTCTGCATGCAAAAATAACCGGTGCAGTTGCACCAACTCTTCCGACACGCTGTAGCAGTTCAGCACTGCTAATTGGCTAAACACCATCCCGCTGGCACTCTATTGATGCCAGCGGGTTTTACATGACAGTTTCTACACCCTACCCCAATAGACAAACACTGCCTCACCTAATGAGATAGCTATGGTGTGCGAAATTAAGCCTTGAGAACCGCTCGTTTCCAAGCGATTCTTCCCCAGGCACGTTCGTGCACATAGTAAAAGAAGAGCTTGATAAGAACGTCTGCGATACCAATATGAGCCATAAGCTCTACATCTCCCGTTCCCCAATACACCAGTGACATTGTAGTTCCGGTGGCAATCACTCGCCATGTAAGCGCTTTGATGATGCTTCGAATTCTTGAATCTTTCATAGAAAAAGTGTAACACTGTATACTATAGATATATGAAGCTTATCCTCCCAGAATCTTGGCAACCTATGTTAGAGGCTGAAACCAAGAAACAATATTTTCTCAACCTCGAGAAAGCTCTTGCTGAAGCCTATAAAAAACGGAAAATATACCCAGAATTTGAGAATATCTTTCATGCACTAGAGGTCACTTCTTTGAAGCAAGTAAAGGTGGTTATTTTAGGACAAGACCCCTATCATGGAGAAAACCAAGCACACGGACTTTCGTTTTCAGTGCAAGGTGGCGTAAAAATTCCCCCATCGCTACAAAATATTTTCAAAGAAATTCAATCCGATGTACACGGTATTACCCCTCAAAGTGGCAATCTCGAACACTGGGCCCAACAAGGGGTCTTACTCCTAAATAGTGTAC
>CAYGOP010000073.1:0-3739 GCA_964351645.1 uncultured Candidatus Saccharibacteria bacterium
GTCTATCGGGGTTCGAGTCCCTGTCCGGCAGCCAAGTCGTGCTACGCACGAAGAGCGTTACATTATGAAAAGCGAATACAGAAAACTATATTTTAAGTTTCTTGATTTAGAAATCCCTAATTTCATTCAAATACTTGGAGTAGTTTCTTTATTGAGTTTTCTCTTTGAAAATATATATCTTAGCATTTTAGCTATACTAATAGCCTCTTTTTTATTTGATAGATACTTACTTGCCAGATTCTTTGAGTTTGTAAAATCACAAATTTGTGACCCTCATTCTGAGTTAAACAGGCTCAAAATTGATGATGACAAATTCAGTAATCATTACAGAAAATTAGTACCTTTGACATCGATAGTATTTTTACTATTAGCAGTTCTAATAGCGATTGGTATTACTTTATAAATATCGCACGAGACGCGTCGAAATTGATTCTGAAATTAGAGTAAATCGGTCAAGTAGGGCTTGGCCGTGTACGGTTCTAGCTCGAGACGGCCAGCAAAATTGACATATTAAATAAAAATGGTATTTTCACTAGTGAATGTTCATGTAAAGGATGGTCAGAATGTCAGAATTCAGGGGAGATCGTTTGATTCTCAATTCTATCAACGAGCTACGTAGAAAAAGACTTTCACAAGGAGTCTCTGATAAAGAGGCAAAAGCGATGGTTGGTGCACTCAGTATTGTTTTTAAAAGAGTAGAAGTGACCAGGAATCATCGCCAGGTTATCCGCGAATGGCGGAAACTATGCGATGAGGTTTGGCCAGTCGACCGGTGGACTTGGGTAGATCAACATATCGAATCTCAAATTCCACCAAAGTAAGTAGCTTGCAATAGCGACATTAACAGTCAGCTTATGCAGGCTGTTTTTGTGTCAAAATAGTTCCAACTTCGAACCATACGGCCAGCAACAGTTTTAAGGCTTATTTTCCAAAGCTATTCTAGACAGGGGAATTACAATCCGAACTTTTGGTATACTTTTCTAATGAATTCAACAGAAGTAGAGCAAGAACTAGCTTTGATATATCAAGCTGACCAAGACGAAAGAACCGTTGGTTGGGAAAATATTGATTTTGAAAAACTTGCAGAGAACGATAAACCACGTCTGAAACGTGCAAAAGAAATCTACGAGCTAGTGAAAGCTGGTGAGGTGACTCTCTCAGGAAAGTCGCTCTACCAACTAGGGTTACTATTTCAGCACAGCAAAGAGATTACTGACTATCCAATTGCAGGAGAGATTGGGATTCTTTCTGGTGATGCTGGCTATAGTGATGGATATTGGCTTTCAGCAGCAGCGGAGGATAGATATTTAGTACATACAACTGGAAAACAAAAATGGGGAACACAGTTTCAAAAGAATGATGCTGGAGAATGGGAACTAGTCCCAATGATGGATGATGAAGAGTCGGGAGTCAATGATGATTTGCGGGCAAAAAGAAGCGTTCCACCCAAAAGTCGCCAACTCGATGCTTTTTTAGCTCGTACTGATATATAGAATTGTTCTAATATCGTCCCAGACGGCCAGCAACAAAGAAATTGATATCCAAGCATAGTTAAGACTGTGTGGCAGGGACTTTAATTGCTATACTTGTGACACATATGAAAAATCGACAAACAATCGTTCTAGTTTTGGTGGTGGTTATTGTAGGTGTTCTGCTGGCCTGGTTATTTTTTAATAATAGTTTGGGAGGATTCGACGTAGCAAATACACAAGATGAACAAGAGAAGACTGATCCACTTGATGTTGTTGTGCGCCTATACTCGCCGTGGCTTAGTGCACTGCAGGCAACTAGTACCGAACCTGATTTTGGGTTGTTGCTCAGTACTGCACCGGTCACACCAGAATTGCGTGTTCGTTTGCAACAGCAGGTTGACCAGCCCACATCAGATGTTGATCCCGTTATTTGTCAGCCGATGGTACCGGAGCGGCTAGGCGCAAAGGTCGTGTATATTACTGATGAAAAAGCTGAGCTGATGGTGATAACTCGAGGTAACAAGGTTCCAGAGCTGGCTTTGTATACATTAGATTGGCAGGATACTGATTGGATTATTAGCGACATAACCTGCTCCAGGGGAGAGTTAGCACCAGAGCAAGAGTACAGCTTTGAGAGAGAAGGAAATCTTCTTAAAGACAGTCTACAACCACCGCTAGATTCTTCGAAATGGCATCTCATTTATACACGGGACGAAGTTGCAGGGTACGCTATTCCATTAGAATTTACTGAGTCTAGTCTCTGTATTAGTGACGTTGAGGCAGTCTGCGACCTGTCTATCCTTAGTGAAGCTGCTGCTGTAAAAGTACAAGGAGCTATGCAGGAGTCAGGAGTGTTAGTTGAAAGATTAGAATTACAGTAGTGTCATAGATAGCAATTGATTTCGCTACCCTCAAATAGACAATCCTGCAGCATGAGAAAAAGCGCCTTGCGGCGCTTTTTCTCATGCTGCAGGAAGAAAGCGCACGCCTTAAGAATGCATCGCCATCCGCACCTGATTCACTACCTCTTTCAAAGACGTATTGGCTTTAACGATATATTTTTCAGTACCTTGCTTTACTGCGGTAACCACATTTTCAGCATCACTTAAGTTTGTGAGGTATACCACTCGTGCTGTTTTGCCCCAGTCATCGAGTCGGATTTTACTCACTGCCGTATGTCCATCCATTCCTGGCATGAGAATGTCGACCAATATGGCATCGGGGTGGTGTTTGAGTGCTAGCTCGACACATTCTTGACCATCGACTGCGGTTAGTACATTAATACCTGCGGTAGTAAAGGCTGTAGAGTACACGTCTCGGATGTTTGCATCATCGTCTGCTAGTAATACCGTGGTATTCATATCTATAAAGATAGCATATACAGACTCAGTATTGTTCATAAGTCACAAAGACGTACTTTTTTGTGTACGTTCTTGTATGGGAAACGATAAGTGCTATCATGAGCGCATAATGATTGATTGGCTTCTGTTTAATATTCACGTTATCAATTTTTGGTATGCAGTTGCTGGCTTGGCGGTGCTTGGGCTGACGGTGGTGCTGATGTTTGATTACGTCGGAAATGACCAAAAACTATACCTTCGATTTGTCTCTCCATACGTGTGTGGAGTGTTGATATTAACCAGTCTCGGTGGGGTGGCAACTACCTTGTTGTACTCGGAGGTATTTGGCTTTGTGCCGTGTTCGCTGTGTTGGCTACAGAGAGTAGCGCTTTACCCCCAAGCTATTCTGGGTTTGGTAGCCTTCAGACTAAAAGATGTTGAACGATTTCCGCTCTACGGTATTACTCTCTCTGCGTTTGGGTTACTGATTGCTGTCTATCAATATATCTACCAAGCGCTCCCAAAAGAAATACTTGAATCGGGCCTCATGCCGTGCTTGGCTGACGGAAGTGCCGATTGTTCAAAGAAGGTGATGGAGGTGTTTGGGTTTGTCACTTTTCCGTTCCTGTCTGCCGTGTTGTTTGCCTTTTTAATCATGTTGTACCTGCACCAACTTCGGGCTTACAAAGCCAGTAATACTTTCTAAATATTCTGTTTTACATAATCTGCTACCAAAATAATCTACACTGAAAAAAGCCATTTTTCATTGACAAACAGTGCTAATGTGCTAAAAATCTACTCAATATAAGTACTGGGGCGTAGTGAGTTCAAAACAGGAATAATATGTACCGAAGTGATATTTTCGGCGCGTATGTATTTTATGAATCTTTTTAAGAATAAGCATCAAAAATATAAGAAAACTGTCAG
>CAYGOP010000074.1:0-2157 GCA_964351645.1 uncultured Candidatus Saccharibacteria bacterium
TCCCATCAGTCTCATGGTTCCAGCCTATGATTGCAGAGAGTGAAGATGTGGTGTCTTCACTAACTAAGCGGGGTTGCCAGTTCGTCAGCTGGCGTGAGCGTCTCGGTTCGTGCTCTAGACGAGAGTTTCTTTGGAACGCATCATGCGCTTCTCCTGGTTAGTTGCACCTAGTTTCGAAAATAACAAAGATGTAAGCGGTTGTAAAGAAAAAAGCTGTGATTCACAGTAGTGAATCACAGCTTTTTTCAAGGGTGGTCTTATTGGGCGTTGGCAGCTGCTTCTAGTTCGGCATCAATCGCTTCCAGTTCAGCATCAAGACTCTCCAGGTTGGTTGCTTCGAGGTCGGCCTCAATAGCAGTGAGCTCATCTGATGTGCTTACTGCTTGCATGGTCTCAACCTGTGCTTCAGCAGTAGTGCTTTCTGGCTCGTTATTTTCTTCAATAGATGGTCGAGTGGTAGGTGCTGGTTGCGGCGCATCACTTAGATTCATGGTGCTGAACCAGTAGTACATTCCTCCAAGGATAATGATAAGCAGGACGGCGAGAATAAGGAGTAGAGGACCGTTAATAATTGATGAACTATCTTGTGACTGATTTTGCACCATCGCCGTTTCAGGCATTTTCATTTCTTCATTTGAAAAGTCAGGTGCTTGTGGTTGATTTTCTTCCATATGTAACGAATTAAAAGATTGCTAATTATTCAGTTTCTTGCGCACTCGCTGTTCGTGCTTCGGCCACTGCAATTTTGAGACTAGAGACACATGACCGTAGTTCTGCGTGCGAAGTTTTAATGTGGTCTCGAATAGTGGCATATTTTGTTTTTACAACTGCCCAGCCAGCCCGGGCATCTTCGGAGCTAATAGCATTTGCAACTGCGTTATCAATATCTGCAATGTCTCTAGCTGCTGCATTGAGCGATAGTTGGGCTGATGCTAACGCGGCCTTTGCTTCAGTTGTGTCCGCACCAGTAGCTTCAATTTTTTCGATTCTTGAATCAAGACGATCAATCACATTTTGGATGCGTACAATCACAGCGTCCATCCGATTACTCATGTTTGCTGCAAGATTGGTGATTCGTTCTTGGGCTCGGGCCTGGAGAGCAACTTTTCGTTCTTGTACTTGAGCCTGGATTTCTTCGCGGCGCTCAGCTGAGGTAGAGGCAAATACTTCTCGCATAGATTCACGGTTTGCTTCGTTTTCTGCTCGAGTTGCCTGTGCTTCCTCCAGTAGCTCTTCGCGGTTTGCTTGATTTTCGGCTCTTACTTCTTCCAATTCAGCTCGAATTGGAACTGCTCGTGGAGCATCGCCAGCTGAACCACTTGTGTTTGAAGTGGCAGAAGCAGAGTCAGTGCCTTCTGATTCTTCAGAGTCACTCACTACTGTTTCATCTTCCTGAGCACTGGTGATGGCTGTAAAGCCAAAGAGGCAAATGGCAAGAGTTAAGAATAATAGGGAGGTACGTTGAATAAATGCGGTCATGATATGTATAAATTATAGGTTACTACATAAAGTATAGCGCTGATGAGGCGTTTGCCCCATCAGCGCTATACACAAGCTCGGTATGAACGGATAACTACACCTTTAAACTAGGGATAATCTGCTTCTTGCGTGACACGATTCCCGGTAGTACCTCAACATCAGACTCAACCATAACAGAGAAGGATTTTTCGATAATCGCTTTCACCGCATCGTTGTAGGTAAAGACGGTCGCTTCTTCTTTGAGAATATCTACGACAAAGAAAAGCACTTCGTCCACATCACTTTCATTCTCAGTAATCTCTTTGATGGCATTAATAATCCCGCCTTTGCGCTCTAGAACAGTTTCTGGATTCGTGGTCTCAATAACTGAAATACGCAGGTTTACGTCTCCAACAGAGAATTTCTTACTGTCGAGTTTCACTAAGCCTGAGTCAGTAAAGTCTGAAATATCACTTTTGGCTGCAAACATTTCATCAGCATAGGTCTGAATATCAATACTGAGTTGTTCAGCTAATTTTTCGGCAATATCTTTATCGTGGGGAGTAGTGGTCGGGCTACGAAAAGCGAGTGTGTCAGATAAGATACAAGACAGTAAAATGCCAGCGATGTGTTCTGGAAGTTCCTCATCTCCAATTAAGTCATAGATTACACTGGCGGTAGAGGCGAGAGCTCGCAAAG
>CAYGOP010000074.1:2167-3673 GCA_964351645.1 uncultured Candidatus Saccharibacteria bacterium
TCAGTAATCAGGCCTCCTACCAATTTGTGGTGGTCGATGATTTGGAGAATGTCAGTTTCGTTAATGTTCTCAAACAACTCCTGAGGGTTGTTGGTATCCACGATGACTACTGAGTCATCAGTACTGACTGATTCAAGCAGAGCTGGTGTTTCAACGTTGAAGCGACTTAACACAAATTCTGTTTCTTTGTTCAGCGTACCTAATACGTATGGCGTAGCAGCTACACCAGTGTGAGTGCTTAAATACCACGCCCAGGCAATTGCTGAACCGGTAGCGTCTGTGTCGGGTGATTGGTGTCCAAATACTTTAATCATAATCAATGGATTCTTGTATAACGAAATAATGAGACTATCCTAGCGCGCTGTGGGAAAATTGCAAAAGGCCGGCCCTTACTGGGCCGGCCTTTTGCAATGCTCAAAAGAAATCTTTATTTCTTTTCCTCTTCTGTCATCACTTCATCTTCTTTGGCTACTTCTGCAACCACGTCTGCATCAGCGGCTGGCGCCATTTCATCTTCTGCTTCTTCTGGGGTATCAATTTCATCTTCCTCGTCCATGTCTTCTGTGACATCTCGGTCAGAAGTATCTTCAGCTGCCTCGAGGACTTTTTCTACGTCTGGCTTGGTGGTAGTAGCGTCTTCACCTTCGAGAACCTCATCGTCAGCTCCAGCGGTAGTGTCAGCTGGTGCTTCAAGTTCAACATGACCATCAGCATCTGCTTCAGCGAGTTCCTCGCCAGTGTTGGCTGAGACAATATCGATTTTCCAGCCGGTGAGCTTGGCTGCGAGTCGAACATTTTGACCTCCTCGACCAATCGCTAGTGATTGTTGATCGCTTGCTACTTCAGCAATCGCATGACCACGCTCACCAGTTTCCTCGTTTGGTTCGGCTTCGATACGAACTTCCATAACTTGGGCAGGAGAAAGAGAGTCTTCTAGGAATTCAACAATGTCTGGTGACCATTCGATGATGTCGATTTTTTCACCACCAAGTTCACTCATGACAGTTGAAACACGTACTCCGCGTTGTCCAACGAGTGAACCAACTGGGTCGATATGCTCATCAACGGCGTGTACCGCAATCTTTGAGCGGGCACCGGCCTCACGAGCAACTGATTTTACTTCCACTGCTCCACTAAGGAGCTCAGGACATTCAATCGCAAACAGAGAAACTAAAAAGTCTGGGTGTGAGCGAGAGAGTTTTAAGAAGATACCTCGAGGAGTTTCCTCAACTGCAAGCAAAATGGCTCGGAGCCGTTCTCCGGCTTTGAAACGTTCACCTGGAATTTGTTCCTCGTACGGCATGATGGCGGTAACTCGTCCCAAATCTACATAGAGATTTCCTCGTTCAAATCGTTGTACGTGACCAATCACGATATCGCCAGCTTTCTGTCCGAATTCAGCCAGCGCTGATTCTTTTTCAGCTTCGCGAATCTTCTGCATGATGACTTGTTTGGCAGTCTGGGCAGCAATTCGACCAAAATCATCCTTTGGTTCAAGGGGGAAGA
>CAYGOP010000075.1:0-3663 GCA_964351645.1 uncultured Candidatus Saccharibacteria bacterium
CCAGAGATCAACAATCTTCAGGAAATTAGTACACTCCATTTCAATCAAAGAGGTTCTAACTTGGTACAAAGTATTCCACATAAACATAGAAATATATCGAATATTAAAAAACCGCCTAGTGGCGGTTTTTTAAATATTACTTCTGAGGGAAATTTGATACGTCCATAAAAGCTGGTTCTAGAATATACCCCTCAAGGTCTTCCACTTCAAAAGTATACATAAAATCTCCGGCCATTTCTTGATTAAACTTGTTTTCATACACTCTCCCTCCAGCACTTTTAGCTTTTGCACAAAAAACATCCACCGCTTCCTTTGAATCCAAACTTAGAGCATAGTACGCACTCACTGTCTCTTTTTGGTTAGGGACTGTTTTCCCATCACTGAAGTTATGGGCAAACTCTTCAGTGAGAAGCATAAAAACAATCTCCTCACTCCACGCCATGGCACTTGCAACCTCGTTGCTAAACATTGGGTTTTTGGTACAGCCAATTGCTTCGTAAAAAGCAGTCGCTTTAGCCAAGTCTTTAACAATCAAATTTATGTACACCGATTTTTTTGTTTGCATATAAGTAAATTTAGCACACATCCATAATCTATAAGAAGTTCCTAGATTTTATAATCAAAGGAGATTCCAATTTTGATATACTTAAATAATGAAAATATTACTTGTCGTTCTCGGTGTTTGTGTTTTAGGTGTCGCATTGTGGTACTTTATTAGCCCTCTTTTTATTACCATCAGCATCAATGACGAAAGCCCAATACCAGCAAATCCAGTCGAAATGCCAAGTGGTGTAGAACGACTTTCTCCAGAAGAGAAGGTTGCACTTGAGGAAGCTATGACTGAAGCCACAGAAAGCAATCCAACAAAAATGACTGAGTCTACACCAACAACTCAGCCAGTAGTTAGTCAGCTATCAGAAGTAATGGGCACAACAGGACACCCGGCTGAAGGAACTGTTCAGGTTATCGAAACTGAAACAGGTTCAGTTATTAGGTTTGAGGACTTCAGCACTATCAATGGTCCCCAACTTCACTTGTACTTAGCAAAAAATCTTGAAGCTACTGAGTATATTGACCTTGGTCCAATTCGCGGCACTCAAGGAAACATTAACTACACGGTACCGGCGGATGTCGACCTGTCAGAATACCAGTACGTTCTCCATTGGTGTGTACCTTTTGGCATTTTATTCAACTACGCAAACATAGGAAACTAAGAAATATACTAATAACCATAATGGTTATTAGTATTTCCTCAGTCGCACACAACTTCCAAGCCTCTTACGTTTAAGTTCGTTTAAAGGCGTCTGCGCACACCTGCATGTACTCTGCCATTTTCTCTTGATGTTCTTCGGGAGAGAGTCCTTGCATGTTCTCAACTGCATCTTGATGTGCACCATCCCCTTTCTCGACCTCCTCCATTACATGTTCTTGGCAATTTTTAGCAACTTCATCTGGCGTATTTCCTCTGATTTCTACCACACATTCTTCCGGGCCTCCGAGGTCACTACAGATTATTTTTTTCCTATATTTTTATGCTACCACAGCGCCTACAAGCATCCTCTCGCTCTGAAAATCTCAGTTGGAGTTGGCGAACCGCCGGCTTTTATTTCCTCGACACGAGCACTGCCAATTGCTTCGATAAAACATTGCTCTTGTTCAGGAGAAATGGTGCTTGGGAGTGAAGCTGGATTGATACCAACACTTTCCAGCGCTGCGTCTTGTGATTCAGATAGAGCTGGATGCGCATCGACAGACTCTTTTTGAGAAGCCGGAGTATCTGTCACACTCTCTTCTGGTGAAACATCCATTATTGATTCAGCAACATAGTCCGAGGAAGAAAAGAAAAGCGGTTTCAAATTAAATGGGTCGGCTACAACAAAATAGGTAATGAGAATTATCTGAATAAGAAACAGCACGCCGAGTACGACGAAGAAAATGGTGAAGAATTTTTTCATATATATAGTTTACATCTTTTGTGTCACCAAGGCATATATAAAATATATAGCCAAGACCACAAAAATACCGATTAAAAGTTCCTGATATCGCATCACCACATCCGGAAAATAGGCTCCTATGAGTAAGCCAATAGAAAGCACATACACTTTGAGCAGACCTGCTTGCCACCAAGCAAATGTGTAGTCACGAAATAATTTCATACGAATATCCTTAACGACTAATCTATTCAGTATACTCCTCTTTCAACTACTTGGGGGCAGGTCAACTTTAGTCAAGGGAGACAGACGACATAATGTCTGCAAAGATTGACTGTATCTTGTCTCCCTGTTCCTCAAACTGACCAGTGAAAACATAGATATCTTTTTTATACGAAACTACGTATACGTCTTGAGAGTAGGTACTTTTTGTCTGGTAGCGGAGTGCCGTAGCACCGTCAACTTCTGTTCGTTCTGACTCTGAACTTAAAAGTGACCACGAAGAGTACTGGGGATTTTTCTGAACCCAAGCAGTCAACTTCTCTACTCGGCTAAGATTCTCTTCTGTGTCAGGTATATTGTTTGCAAACGCAAAAATACTGATGGTCGGAGGCGGGACATCAGATACGTTTTCGGTTTGACTAAATTCTAAGTAGGCTTGTGAGTCAAGCAATAAGTACACTTTCTTTAGACCATTTTCACTGGAAGTACTCACCGGCGGCTGGATAAGCGTGAGCGCTTGTGCTCCGCTCGGGAAGCTAAAAGCCATTGGAATTTCCAGGCTCGTCACACGCTCCTGCACCACAACTTCTACAGTACGATTATCAAGCTGTGGTTTCACAATTTGTGAATAGACAACAGCTGCCACGAGAACTACACCTATTGCACCAGCAATAAGAAGCAAAGAATTCCTTTTCATACTAGCGATGACGCTACAAACCAGCAACTCTTACGAATCACACTCTGACCAGAGTCCATACCCGCTCTGTCTTGCTTGAACCTCGAGCTCTGCAAATGTATACGCATGCACAGTATTTGGCTTAATAGACATTTTTTTTGCATACCCTTCTCTAAGCAGAATTTCATTCACCATCTCACCATCGGCATACACGTACCGCAACAATCGTCCATATCTATCAGCATCTTCAACATCTGACACCAACTCAACTCTCTTACCGCTTACCAACTCGTCATTCCTCTGACTCGCCTCCAAACTAAAACAAGCTGGCTCACCATCACGATATGGCTCTGGAGTATCAATTCCAATATACCGAACACTCTGCACGTCTCCATCAATTAAAACTCGGATGGTATCACCATCAACCACTTCAACCACCTGCGCGGTAGTTGTTGAGAACTCTACAGCAACTGGTGACTGACCAGGCTCTCCTGTTAGAAAAAAAGATGAAAAAAAGCTTATAAGCAGAAAAAAGAAAGTATCCATATCGACAATTGTATCAGTGAAAGAATGAGGGAAATGCGCTACACTAGAGAGATATGGAACAAAAACGAATTCTCATTGTAGAAGATTCTTCGTACCTTGCTGAGTCTCTCGTGGACATGCTTGAGATAAAAAACTACGTGCCTTTAGTCGCTCCAACCGGGAGAGAGGCAGTCGAAATGGCGATAACCGAACAGCCGGATTTAATTCTGCTAGATATCCGACTTCCAGACATAGACGGCTACGAAGTATTTCGAAGAATCCGCGCCAACCAATGGGGTGCTACTGCAA
>CAYGOP010000076.1:0-3633 GCA_964351645.1 uncultured Candidatus Saccharibacteria bacterium
TACCAATAGCTAACCGATTTTGCAAAATGCCAGAAACCATTCTCATCGATTCAGGAGTGTTTGCTTCTCGTTCAATGATTGATGCCAGAATAATAATTTCGTCTTCCGTGAGTGGGTGGGAAAGAATTTGTTCTTGGAATGGCTCAAGCTTTTCAGTATAGGTTTGTTGCATGAGCGCTAGCAAATCTAAGTCGCTGAAGTTTGGTGGTACAAAATATGTTTCAGGAAATATTTTTCCTTCTTGATTCTGAGTGTTTTCTAAAAAACGTTCAGTATCAAAATTTACAAACTGTTCCCCAGCTCTCTTTGCCAGTAGGCTCACCCGCTCGCCTTCAAAGTGGGTAAAGCGAATCAAGTCAGTATCAAAATCACCTTCAGTTAGCTTAAGAGCTACCGCAGTTGTATTCAGTGGCTCGTCAAACAGGTAGGTACTGGCCTTGATTGATGAAGGGTCATGAGTAAAGATAAGCATCCAGTACAAAAATTGCGCAGAGCGCACTACCCCATCTGTTTCTAATTGTTCTGTAATTGAGCGCACATCTGTACCTGGTGCGATGGTGATACTTTGGTTTGTGGGAAAATTCTCCGGCGGAGTATTTAAATGTGAAATGTGCCAGATGCCCAGTGAAAAAAGAATGAGTAGCGCAAGAAAACCAAAGAAAAACACCTTTACAAAAAGTGGCATTTTTCTTTTTTGAACACTGTGTGGCTCAAATTGTATTTCTTCGATATGTTCAGGCTCTTCGGGCATAGTTTAGTAATTTCCAGTCGGTAGATTTGATGGTGCTTCTTTTCGAGTCGACTCAATACGTGAGAGGTTTGGTGTCACAATCACTGAACCAGGAATGTGATAGATGGTCGCAAGTTCCTCAACAGACATGATTTTAGCGACATCAGCCTTGCCTTTTTTATCTTGCTCTTCGTACGTCCGAGCTTTGTATGATTCTAGCTCTTTTTTCTTCAAGTTTTCTTGTTTTTTACCAGAGCGATCTTGGAACCATGCGTTGTCAAATTCAGTTTTAGCTCGGGTACCTAAACCGTTTCTCCCAATAATATCGTACTGAGCAAATGATTTTAGCAAAGGACCAATCATTTCACCATCGAATTTGTCAGGTTTTGTGATATACATGGCCCGGATTCCTACTTCGTACGCATATTTACCAACATTTCGTTCAATCGCAGCAATAGTATCTCGTTCTGCCATGGTTAATACTGGTCGGCTTTCAGTTTCTTCTGGACCAAGCTTGGTTTTATCTCTTCCCATTAATTCATTTACTTTCGCAGCTGCTTTTCCTTCCCAAGTAGAAGTTTTCTGGAGTGAGCCGCTATTAAAATCTTGCTTGGCGTGAGGAGTACATAAAATTTGTACATACAACCGTTCGTGTGGCTTGGCTTTTCCTAGGTGTTCCAGTAAAGGTGCCATTGGTTCAAATTTGAATTCTTCCTTTGGCAATTTGTCCATCCCAAAATCTATATACGTTTTGATTGGCAATACATCATCACTTTTTTTCACAATATGAAATGACATCATTGCCCACTCTTCAGGGTTCCATTTTACTTCAGCTGCGTAATCGACAATTTCTTCATGAATTTCAATTCCGGGATATTGCGCATAGAGTTGTGCTTCGATAGCATTCTTAATTTTTTTACGCGGAACGTTTACGTAAAAACGCACATCACCTCCAATAGATACGAGCTCAAAACTAGAGACGAGCGGATGCTTTCCGTCTACGTAGGCTTGCCAGAGGTTGTCAGCCCCGTTTGGATTGTGAATTTGTGCAAACACACTTTCCATCGCTTCGGGAGATTTAAATACTTCTTGTGGGAGCTTAATGCGTAGTGTTACGCGTCCATTTTCAAACGCAAACTTGGCGTGTGAAAAACTCTGCCATTGTTCATATAAGAGATAAAATAATACAAGCGGTAACCAAACAGGAGAAGTAGCAAGAACAATCGCCAAGATTGGTTGCAGGTTTACATTTAAAAGCGAGAAGACGTAAAACATCATCCCGATACCGATAAAGAGAATAAGTGGGCCAGCGAGGGCTCCGAAAATTGTCTTAAACAAATCTCCCATGTTCCAAGTATTGTACACCAAACAAAAGAGCGATTGTGCAGTTGCACAATCGCTCTTTTGGAGTGTTCGCTTATTCAGCGAGTGTG
The DNA here is from genome assembly GCA_964351645.1 of uncultured Candidatus Saccharibacteria bacterium. Taxonomy (GTDB): domain Bacteria; phylum Patescibacteriota; class Minisyncoccia; order Phycocordibacterales; family UBA918; genus OLB19. The sequence goes on from CAYGOP010000076.1 coordinate 2,164, forward strand.
TAGGTTCCGTTTGAAAGTTTTCGGAACAAGTTTGTGTCCTGGAGATTTACGAGAATCGTATTGTCCTTCACGTATCGTTCCTTTCGGACTTTGTCGATGATTTCCTCTCGAGAAAGTGGTCCGTCAGCTTCGATGATTTCGCGCAGAACATCTTTTACGACTCCGGCTGTGTACCCCCATTCAGTCAAAGCGTAGAGTCCTCGTCCAACGAGTACAAAGCGTTCGTCCTTGATGAGTTCATTGTGAGTGGTGGCAATGTGCGCTTTGTGACCAAAGAGTTCATTGATAGTTTCCGCAACTTCACGGAAGTGCATCGGAGAACCGTGTCGCTTTACTGCAAGGTATGCATAATCACGGATTCCTTTTACTCGAATGTTTGGGCTATCAGCTGGTCCCCAGTCTCCGAGTGGGTTTCGGCCGATTTGCTTTGAAATACTCAACCATCGTTTCAGCACTTCATCATTGTGTTCTTGAGCCATTTCTGTCAGTTCAGCTTTGAAACGAGTAATGATTTCGTTTTCACTCACGAGCTCGTCTCGGTTTAGTGACTTGTAGACATTTCGTAAAGCCTTCTCAACCATGTCAGCTGTCTTTCGCTCTGTGAACCAGCGGTGTGAGTACTGAGGATTTTCTTTACTTTTGTAGAAAGGGTCACCAACCACAAGTATAAAATATAAGTGGTTTTTGGTAGTGGCATCGTCAGCAAGCTCGTCCAAAAGAACGTGTTCAGCAATAAGACCTCCGCCTAGTTGGTCAATGAGTTTTTGAAGCTCGATAAACAAGTCGTAGTGCTTCTTGTACACATCAGACTTCTGGATTGATTGAATACCGTAGTTTTCAATCTGTCGGACACGCTCACGGGTAATACCGTACGATTGTCCAATCGCTTCAAGAGTGTATGTTTCACCGTCTTTTCCAAGTCCGTACCGTTTTTCAAGCACATCACGTGCTCGTTCCGGCAAGACCTCGAGGAGACTCTTGGTGATAGTTTTAGGTTTAAAGGAAATCATAGTTTTATAAAGTCTTTCAATTTAAGTTGCGTCCACTCAATGCGTGGCTCAATTTATAACATATCAGTCGAATTTGGTCAACACTTTGAGTATAGCATGTTAGGTTTGTAAGATATTCAAAATTCTCCCAGGTACGTAGATAATTTTTGTTATCTCTGTTTGACCAACTTTTTTAGTTAATGGGTCGTCTTCAGTCAGTAGTTTCATAGCTTCTTCTTGTGTTGCTGTGGGGGCGATGGTGATTTCTCCGCGCATTTTCCCATTAATTTGTACTCCAATTGTGACTACATCATCTTTGGCAAGTTCAGGGTCATAGGTAGGAAAACTGCTCACATGAATACTGCCAGTCATTCCATGTTCACGCCAAAGCTCTTCTGCGATATGTGGAGCAAAGGGCGCGATTAAGGGAATGTAGGCAGAAGATGGATCGTCAGACGGGCCGTGTGTGGCTTCGAGATGT
>CAYGOP010000077.1:0-3574 GCA_964351645.1 uncultured Candidatus Saccharibacteria bacterium
TAAAATGAGCATACCATATTCACATTATTCTGTGCTCTGGTGTACCATGGAAATATTATGAACGCAGAGTCTGCATACAATTTTATATACAGTATTGCACCCTATGCTCCACTGGTTATTCTGATTGCCAGCACATTGGATATATTTTTCGTAACAGGTTACATCCTATACGGAGCAGCCATGATGAGCTCTGTACTCATGCTTCATGCCAGCGGGATGATAAGCACAGAAATGTTAGTTGTTGCAGCCCTCACCGGGACACTCCTAGGAAATACCGGAAATTACTGGGCCGGGTATTGGTTTGGCGAAACGCAATTCATCCAGAAGAAACTTAAAAATCCTAAAGTGCAGCACGCAAAAGAAAAGTTCATGAACAGAGGTTTATGTATCTTTGTTTTCATCGGGCGCTTTATTACCTTTACCAGGCCAGCCTACGCACTATTGCTCGGAAGCATGAAAGTTTCTTTCTCTAAGTTCATCACCACTGAAGTCCCTATTGCCTTTATCTGGGTGGTATTTTGGCTATGTATTATTTTACAAGGTGAATCATTGTACTTTCATCTCACTTCATAAAGAACACAACCAAGAACTCTATTTATCATCTTTATAACTACTCTTGCCAATCTGCAAAAGCAGGCGTATAGTTCGCGTTCAACAAAATTACATGATCACAATAGAATCAACTTTGGCTATATTTGTGATGCTCGGCATCTCAAGCCTGGCGGTATTTTGGGCTAAACGAATCAACCTACCTCATACAGTACTGCTGGTGGTTATCGGTATCGGACTAGGGTTTCTCTCTTCCCTTTCAACCTTTTCTTTTTTTGGAGAATTTAAACTTACTCCGGAGCTACTGTTCTATTTATTCCTTCCAACTCTCATTTTTGAGTCGGCGTACCACATGAATATCAGGAAGCTGGTTGATGACAAATCAATCGTTTTATTGCTCGCGATTGGAAGCTTCCTTATTTCTACTGCCGTAGTTTCTGTGCTCCTTCATTTCGCACTTTTGATATTCGGTATCGATATCCCGTTCTCAATTACCATATTATTCGGAGCACTTATTTCGGCCACAGACCCTGTCGCCGTGCTCGCCTTGTTTAAAGAATACGGTGCACCCCGAAGACTCTCGCTGATTTTTGAAGGCGAGAGTCTTTTCAATGATGCAACCGCAGTTGCCGTATTTCTGATTACTCTAGAAGCTATCCGTTCAGATAGCTTCTCCGCACTCACTTCACTTGAAGGTTTTGCCACATTCATTTCTATGCTTGTGGGTGGAGCACTGTTTGGACTACTGATTGGTGGCTTTTTTGCATTCCTCGTTGGAACCGCGCGAGAAAGTGAAATAGCAAGCATTACTCTCACCATTGTGCTTGCTCACATCACGTTTATTATGTCAGAATTGATTTCAACCACTCCTCTGCTTTTTGGAGTTACTATCGCTATTTCACCTATTATTAGTACCACTGTTGCCTCACTTCTTATGGGTAACTACGGACGAGCAAAAATCCACCCCCGAGCAGAAAAATTTGTGGGTGAACTGTGGGAACAATTCGCCTTTATGGCCAACTCACTGGTATTTATCTTAATTGGAATCCTGATGGTAAACACTCCTTTTAACGAACCGTTTGTTATCTACTCAGTGTTTGTGGCGATTTTCATTGTAGCGCTCGCACGAGCCGTTTCTATCTACCCAGTGGTATCTTTCTATAATGTATTTCAACCGGTAGCAAAAAACATTCCTCTTCCGTGGCAACATTTGATGGCTTGGGGTTCACTTCGCGGTGCGCTTGCGGTCACTATGGTGCTCATTATTCCGGATGATTTTATGGTTCATAATTGGCCACTAGTTACTTCTCCAAAGGATTTTCTCTTAGCGCTCACTGTTGGCTGTATTGGCGCAACACTCTTTATTAAAGCCACTACCATGAAGCGGTTTATTCGGAGGTTTTCACTTGATAGTTTGACGGAAGTGGAGGAAATTGAATATCAAGAAGCACAAGCACTGATTCACCACCATGTGACAAATCGGCTGAAGAAATACCTGGACCGCGGGTACATTGATGATGCTATTGCACAAAGGCTTCTTAAAGAGCATGGTGCAGCCTTTAATAAAGCCTGTCAGAAGATAGCTAAACTCTCCGACTCAGACCAAGACAACCTCACCTTCCGAGTGCTACGCATGTTTGCTATTGGGATTGAGAAGCGCTACCTCAAAGAATTATTTCATTACAACGAAATTAACGAACCAGTCTTTCGTCGAATCTTAGGAAAACTGCAGCTCCAATTAGAAGCGATTGAAAGTGGAAATATTTCTCCTGACCTATCTTTAAACACCGACCCTCGAGATGTGTTTGAGCACCTGGCTTCACTCATGAGAAGTATACTCAAATCAAAAACAGTCGACCACGAATTTACCGATAAGTATATGTATTACCGCGCACAAACAATTATTTCGCGCAAAGTACTCAAGGAATTTACTCAACTAAAACAAGCCTCCGGTAGTATCTTTACCACCAGCGCACTCGAACACGTCATTGCGGTATATACCCAATTTAAAGAAAACTCTCACAATAAGCTTCAAGCTCATATTAAAACCAATGAAACACAAGCAGCAAAACTAGCTCACACGTTGGCAGAGCACAGTGTTCACACCATAGAAGAGAAAGTCTTGTCAGACATCTTCAACAAGGAGCTCATCACGCAGAAGTTGTACATCACACTTAAAGAAGAACTGTCAGGTACATAAAAACTCACCAGCTGTGGTGAGTTTTTATGTGTCTTTACACTAGTATGATTTGAGTCGTCGAGCCTTTTCGTGTTGTCGAATCTTCTCCAGTGCCTTGGCTTCAATTTGTCGAATACGTTCTCGCGTTACTCCAAATTCTTTTCCAACCTCTTCTAGAGTGTGATACGTACCATCAAGGAGCCCATGTCGCATCTCAAGAATCTTTCGTTCTTTTTCAGAGAGCGTGTCAAGAATTTCAGTAATCTGATCAGTTAAGATACTGTGTGCAACCTCTTGGTCTGGTGAAGTAATTTTGTCGTCAGAAATAAAGTCAGACAATCGTGAACGGTCATCATCATCTCCAACCGGAAGCTCTAATGAGATTGTGTCCTGAGAGATTTTTTCAATTTGGTAAATCTTCTCAACTTCAACATTCATCTCAGTCGCAATTTCTTCTGGCATTGGGTCACGCCCCAGGTCTTGCGCAAGACGTCGTGAGACCTGCTTGTACTTCGCCATCGTTTCCACCATGTGAACGGGGATACGAATTGTTCGAGACTGGTCAGCAAGCGCTCGAGTAATAGCTTGACGAATCCACCACGTAGCATAGGTAGAAAACTTAAATCCTTTTGTGAAGTCGAATTTATCTACTGCCTTAAAGAGACCAAGGTTTCCTTCCTGAATCAAGTCGAGCAAAGTAAGGTCTGGTGAACGTCCAACGTACTTTTTAGCAATAGATACTACCAAACGAAGGTTGGCTCGGGCCAAAAGATTTCGCGCCTCATCATCACCGTCTACAATACGCTAATCCAAGCCCCGTGCGTCGTAGGGAATCAACAAAGCAGA
>CAYGOP010000078.1:0-3405 GCA_964351645.1 uncultured Candidatus Saccharibacteria bacterium
GCTGATTGGGTCAAATGAGGTAAGTACAATATAGCCAGGTGATTCGTCGATAAGGACATCAACACCGGTTGCTCGTTCAAACGCGCGCACGTTTCTTCCTTCTTTTCCAATTACTTTTCCTTTCAGGTCATCACTAGGAATCTCCACATGAGCGGTCATGAGGTTTGGTGACATGGTATTTCCAATGCGGTGAACGGCTGCCAAGAGTAAGTTCTGTGCTTGGGTTTCATACTGTTCGTCTCCCAGTCGATCAATTTTTTCTAGACGAGCCCGTAAATCCTCGCCACGTTCTTTTTCGACTTTGTGGATAATTTGCTCGACTGCTTCTTCTTGAGTCAGGCCGGCCACTGCTTCAAGTTTTTTATCAGCTTCGTCACTGCGTGCATCAAGCTGAGCTTTGATTGATTTAATTTGGTCAATTTTTTCTTGCAGTGATTCTTTTTGTGAATCAATGTCAATTTGTCTTTCATCTAAAATTTCCTCGCGTTTATCCAAGCGAGTTTCTTTTTGCTCTAGTTTTTCTTCTAAATGTTTTCGTTCAGCCTTCGCTTCTTTCTCGATTGTTTCGGCTTTTTCTTCTGCTGCTTCAATAATCATCAACTCTTTTTTCTCAGCTTCGAGTTCACGCTCTTTGATTTCCAGTTCTATCGAATTTTTCTTTGAATGAGCGTGCAGGTAGCGCACAAAATATCCAGCTCCAATACCAAGGAATAAAGCTCCAGCCAGCGCGCCCGCAAATACTAATGGTGGCATGAAAATAATCCTATTCTTACTAATTCACTCGTGTCTGTACAAACTGAACTGTACTAGAGTATTTCCAGTTTGTAAATTTACTACCTAAAAACCCTCCTGGAGAGGAGGGTTTTTAGGTCTATTTGTAGATTTCATCCACAATACCGTACTTCTTGGCCTCGTCTGCATCCATAAAGAAGTCCCGGTCTACATCTTGCTGAATTTTGGCCAATTTTTGATTGGTGGCCTTGGCCAGCATTTTGTTCAATCGGTCGCGGGTCTTCAATATGTGCTTAGCGGTAATATCGATGTCTGACGCTTGTCCATGTGCTCCGCCTGAAGGTTGGTGAATCATTACTTCTGCGTTTGGCAAAATAAATCGTTTCCCTTTTGCTCCTTGAGAGAGAATCAGTGACCCCATTGAAGCAGCCATTCCTACGCAGGCTGTCGCCACATCAGGCTTAATATGGTTCATGGTGTCGACAATGGAGAGTCCTGCAGTCACACTCCCGCCCGGTGAATTTACGTAGATAGTAATATCTTTCTTAGGGTCTTCTGCTTCTAGGAATAGCAACTGTGCTACCACTAGGTTGGCCATGTGGTCTTCGATTGGACCGGTAATAAAGATTATTCGCTCTTTTAGCAGACGTGAGTAAATGTCAAATGAGCGTTCTCCACCAACGGTTTTTTCAATCACCATTGGTACTAAATAATTGTGTTCCGATTCTGATTTCATAATTTCAATATTAAAGCACGGTCAATATCTGTCGGTGCGTGAGGTAATCCTATCAAAGTTACTCAAAAAACAAAGGCCCCCGGGAAAAGGGGGCCTTACATACATTATTCTTCGATGTCAGATACGGTAATCCGATAGACACAGTTTCCGACTTCCACCAACGAAACCTCTTGCCAGCAGTTGTGAAAAGCATCATCAACAAGCAGTTTGAAGTCTGGATGGTTTTCCAGAATTTCGAACTCGACTGGCTGCAGGACCACAATCGGGTGGGTGCTGACTTTGCCTGGTTGTAGATGTTCATCATTGATGGCAATCATCCGTTCGTATGCCTCAACGACCATCCGCATGGCGTTGAAAAAATCACTGAGCGTATTTTTGGTCTGCTTTTTTGCTTTGTCGCAATGGATTTCGCCCAAAACGTGATTGTTGTAAGTGTAGACGGTGATGCCGTCTGGGGTGGAAAAAGAACGAAATTTTTCAAGGCTGAGTCGCTGTGCGTGTTCAACCCATCGGCTCGGCTGCTTCGCTGCGAGTGTCTCGTGTCGATGAAGCCATAGCCGTTGGGATAGTGGGTGAGGCAGAATTGCCTCAGCAAGTTGTGAAAGCATGAGCGTTCCTCCTGAAAGTTGCTGGGCACTTTATACCATAGATGCACATTTTTTCAAGTAAAAGACCGGAAAATCATTTGATTTTCCGGTCTTTTGCTGTTTTAGGGTAGTTTACTTTGACTCCAGTCCTTTCATCACTTCTTCATTGAGGAGAACTGACGCTACATAGAGTCGTACTCGATGTTCATCTGCGTCTTTGAATCGCTCCATCAATTCTTTGCTTTGCGCGTTTACTTTCTCTGCGTCAGGCACGATTTCTTCCTTCTTGGCAATCTCATTGAGAATCAGTTGCAGTTTTGCTCGAGTTTCGGCAGCTGGTGTCCACTCGGCAATAAGCTCTTCCTTGGTTTTCTTGATATGAGCCAGATAGTCATCCATCTTGAGTTCTGCCCGGTCAAGATCTTCTTGCATTTGGGCAAACATTTGATTAATTTCTGAGTCAATCAGAATCTTAGGAAGGGTAATGTCAGTTTTTTCGATGATAGCATCGGTGATGTCAGCTCGGTGCTTGGCAGCATTGTGCTGTTTCTTTTCAATTTCGATATGTTCACGTAAGCCTTTCTTGAAATCTTCTACAGTTTCAAATTGTCCAGGTTTGCCAAGGGTTTTGACGTACTCGTCGGTGAGTTCTGGCAGGGGAGCGTCTGTATCAGCATCAACTTTCTTTTGTACTGATTCAGGAGTTGGTAAATTTCCTGCATCTTTCTGTGCATCTTCAGGATTTTGCTGAGCGAGTTCTTGCATGCGCTCATACGCTCGCTTCTGCTTTTGGATTTCAGCTATTTTTTCATCCACCTCAGCTTCAGTCACTTCGTCCGTTGGACGGTTCTTGTTAATCTCTTTCGCTATATTTTCGTACTCAGGTAATCCAAACTTTGGCACGATTGCTACCGTAGCAGTAAATGCCAAAGGGTTCTGAGGAGCAATCTTTGTCACTTCAATTTTTGGGTGACCAATAGCTTCAATATTGTGTTCGGAAATAATATGTGGGTATGAATGAGCAATCGCTCGTTCTGCCATTTCAGACAAAATAGTCATTTCACCAAGGTGCTTTTCCAGAATCGGTGTGGGAACATTTCCTTTTCGAAAACCGTCGAGTTCGACGTTTTTACCTAAAGCAACCAAAGCCGCCTTTCGTTCGCTTTCTAATTCCGCATAGGGAAGCTCACCAGAGATTTTGACTTGAGAATCTGGTAGTTCTTCAACGGTGAAGGCCGTCTTGAAATCAGTTGTGTGTGAATGTGACATAGTGTTCGCTAGTGTACGAAACTGTGTGAATTTTGCAACCAAAGCCGCCGTTTAAAAAAGAATCCGCCCCGATAAAGGGGC
>CAYGOP010000079.1:0-3235 GCA_964351645.1 uncultured Candidatus Saccharibacteria bacterium
TTACTAAGCACTGCAGTTAAAAATCCATCTACAATATTTTTTATCCATACAAAAGGGTTGCTCCACCCATTCGGGAGACCCAACACTGTCAAAGGGACACCGATTTCGGAATTAAAACTTTTTTGACTTTTGCGCGCTCGCAAACTTCCTTTTACCGCAGAATATATTGCGTCTTTGGTAGACGTTTTTCCGACACTGCCAGTTATAGCAACTATCAAGGGCTTCTTACGCTTCAGCAAAAAGCGTGCTTCAGCAATGAGAATACTGACAACAATTGATTTAAATAACTCTTTCATAGATTTATCGGTCAGGCGGGATTGAGTAGTAATTAATTAAAAATCTCGTTATATCCATAAAAGGATTGGTGAGCGTTTCAGACGCATAACGAACCCCTTTTGGTTCTACAGTATACATGAAAACGATAAATTCCGGGTCGTAGGCCGGGAAATATCCGAAAAATGAGTGTAGATATCTATCATCGTAATAGCCGCCATTTACTGGGTCTGCTATCTGGGCTGTTCCGGTTTTTGCACCAATGGAGTGATTCGGGAGAGCAACAGTACCACCAAGGAGCGCATCATCAACTACCGTTGATAACATCCGCGAAATCTCTTCACTGGTTTCTTCAGAAAACACCTGCTTTCCTTCTGGATAACGGATTTCTTTGACCTCACCATCGTCATAGCGAATTTCTTTGACTAAGTGCGGAGTCACCAATTTGCCACCGTTTCCAAGCGTTGCAAGCGCACGAGTGACTGCGATTGGTGTCAGAGCGATACCTTGTCCAAATGACGCAGTAGCGTATTCAACATCCCGTGGTGATTGCAAGTTGTTCACCAGACCATGAGCTTCGTTTGGCAAATCAATTCCGGTTTCACTCCCAAGCTTTAACTCAGTAAAATACTCACGAAACTTATCCTTGCCCATTTGCGTGACAATCCATGACACACCTGTGTTCAAAGACTGATTCAGGACTTCTTGCATCGGAACCGTGCCACGGCCTCGCCCGTCATAATTACGAATAGTAAAGGTGTTTAGTGTCAGAGAGCCGCTATCGTAATAGGTTGTCCATGGCTCAATTGCATTTGCGTCAAGCCCTGCTGCTACCGTCAGCGCCTTGATTGTTGAACCAAACTCGTACAAATTTTCTACTAACGGATTCTGGAATTGCTCTATTGTTGCATCTTTTCTGTCATTCAAATCAAAACCAGGCACAGCGTTCATAGCGATAATTTCCCCGTTCTTTGGATTCATGATGATAGCACCAGTCAGCTTACTGTCGTATTCAGTATTCGTATCCATCAGCACGGTATCGAGCATTCTTGAAACAGAAGGTTCAAGCGTAGTCACAATGTCACCAGTTCGATTCTCTTTCTTTTCGTAGACTAATTCACCCAGATTACTAAACAGTTCAGCAAAAAAATTTACCGACATCACTTGTCTTTCTTCATACAAAACATCGTCATAATATCGCTCCAGACCATACTTCCCGCGCAATTGAGCTCCTTCAGCACCGGTGAAGCCAATGAAACCAATAGAACGGGCAGCCACTGAGCCTCCCGGATAATATCGCCACTGATTTTTATAGAGCTGAGCCCCTACCAAATTCAAATCTTTGATTTTTGCTGCAGTTTCGTCTGTGACCTCTTGAACCAACTCAACGTAGGTTCTGTTGGGTAGACCAGCACGTTCGACACAGCGCTCAAAATCAATATCAACCACCGTTAATAGCGAACTGCAGAACTCATCGTGTGGCTGAATGATGAGAGTTGGATTAGCGGCCAGTACATAGCCCGACTGAATAGCTGCAGCTGATAACTCAACCCCATCACGAGTCGTAAAATAAATGGAACCACGAGAGTACAAATCAGTTTTTGTGTGCACATACTGACTTTCTGCCTTCGCTAAAAACGTCTCATGTTGCAATACCTGCAACTGATACAAGCGAGCTGACAAAATAAGACCAAAACAAACAACCCCTACGGTTAATATACGTATTCTAAATTGAAGCTGTTTACGTTTCATAGTCTATTGACTGCGGACAACCAGACTAGATGCCTCTCGAGAGACAAAAATCTTTGCCACATCAGTATCATAGCCCTGTAGGGTAGCAATTCTTGCAGCAATTGTATGCTGAGCCTCAATAAAATCAGCTTCTAACAGAGCAATCTCAGTATTTAATTGATTCTTTTCTTGTACAAACTCAGTTCTTAGCACAACCTCAACAACGGACATGTTTAAAAAGTATAAATATAAAACTACTGTGGTGACAAGCAAAGCAAAACAACACAGGGTAGTTTTTGAGTATGAGATTGTATCGCGACGTGTATTCATGTTTCTACGTGTACTTTTGAATTATGCGAAGCTTTGCACTTCGCGCGCGAGGATTATTGGTGAGCTCTTCCTCGCTTGGGCTAATAGGTTTTTTCGTGATGAGTTCGCCATGCTCTCCTTGAGCCAGCTCACGAAATGAGTGTTTGACCACTCGGTCTTCAATACTATGAAAGGTGATGATAGCCATTCTTCCGCCTGGTTTTAGCGCTGTAAATCCATCTTTGATAAATTGCTCGAGTACAGTCAACTCATCGTTTACAGCGATACGGAGGGCTTGGAACGTTTTGGTGGCTGGGTGGGTCTTTTTTCGTAGTGCCACTTTTGGCAAAGAGCGCTCAACAATGTCTACTAATTGAAATGTTGTTTCAATTCGTGCTTTTTTGCGGGCCTCTACGATACCTTTCGCAATCCGGCGTGAAAATCGCTCATCTGCGTACCCATAGAGCACATCAGCGATTGATTCCTCTTCCCACTCATTCACGATATCTTCGGCAGTAAACAAATATTTGTCTGGTTCGCCAAAGGTCATATGAAGCGGACCATCATGTTGAAACGAGAAACCTTTTGCTCCATCAGCAAACTGCTCCATTCGCCATCCCAAGTCGGCCAAAATGCCATCAACCTGTTCAATATGTAAAGAACTCAATATCTTCGTCAGGTTCTTGAAATTGTCATGGATAAGCTCAACTTTACATTGAACCTCTCCGACTTTTTCCCTCTGCAGTGCCGAAGCGTCTGCGTCAATTCCGATGTACAGCCCATCAGAATCCATTAGTGTTGCTATTTCCCTAGCATGTCCACCACTTCCAAACGTAGCGTCAACTACGGTATCTTTTGGGTCTATGAGAAGACCGTCTACTGCTTCATGCAGTAATACTGTTGTGTGTTGCATACGTGAAGA
>CAYGOP010000080.1:0-3100 GCA_964351645.1 uncultured Candidatus Saccharibacteria bacterium
GGAGGTTATGAGCCTCCCGAGGTACCTCTCCTCTACCCCGCTATGCGTGCATTGTCTTCAGCCTTTTCTCAGTGATTCTCCTGGGGGTTATGAGACAAAAAATCTCCTGCTCGTCACCTCTCCTCTACCCCGCTATGTGTATTCTTCTTCAGAAAAGTCTTGTAAGACAGTACGACAGAAAATACACTATTTTTGCCATCTACGCAACCTAAGTTACTCCAAACTCTGCAAACACTCTTTGATATTTCGTTACTGTTTCTTGGGCAATTCGTTGAGTCAGAATAAAATCTGAACCTTCATGTGCAATCCGATTGCGCACTTTATGTGCTTCCCAAGCATCTTGCAAAGAAGCGAGCTGATTAGGAGAAATACTTTTCAGACGTTCTCCTAATGAATTTCCAGCGTACCCTTTTTGCTTCAAGATATCATCAAGAATAATATCGGCCTCAATAATTGCTAATTTCCAATCATTTGGATTGCTCGAAGTGCTATGGAGCAATACGTCTTCTAAACGGCTACTCTTGGCTGCTCCACGGAAGTGTTGGTCATATAATTTTTCTGCATCCCTGAGTACTTGTGTACTCAAATCTTCATAGAGGCTTTTTCGAACTGACGCATATACATACAAGACCAGGAATAAAATAGCAATTAAGTATCCCAGCACCACTACGATTGACCAAAAGATTGCGAGAATACTGAAGATTCCCCCAAGCGACATGACACCGCCGACTGAGCTTCCGCCAAAGAGATTTCCGATAACACTAAACACATCAAAACCTACTGCAGGCATTTGGCCGGAGGTTGAGGCTGAGGTGCTGGCTACGTATGTGGTTGGTTCCATGATGAGCTATTGACGCTCGTCGTACACTTTTTTACCAAGTGAAAAAAGTCGAGCGTCTCCACCGTGTGGTGCAATATATTGTACCCCAATTGGGAGCGACTTTCCTTCTCGTTCTACAGTCCCCATCGGAAAAGTCAAAGCTGGCACACCGGTGAGGTTCACCGGCACGGTGAAGATATCTTGACTGTACATTGCAAGAGGATCTTCTTGTTCCCCAATTTTAAACGCTGGTGTAGGTGCGGTGGGAGTTAATATTACATCAACCGTTTTAAACGTTTCTGCCAACTCTTCACGCATTTTCTTCCGCACCAACTCCGCCTTCCCATAGTACGCATCATAGTATCCTGAAGACAGCACATAGGTACCGAGTAGAATTCTTCGCTTCACTTCGGCCCCAAATCCTTCTGAGCGAGATTTTTCATAGACATCAAGTAGATTATCTCCCTCAGCTGAGTGTCCATACCGAATACCATCATAGCGAGCCAAGTTCGAAGACACCTCAGCCGGCATAACAATGTAGTACGCTGCCAGACCCTTTTCAAACAACGGTAGTTCAATATCAACAATCGTATGCCCAGCTGCTGTCAGTGTTTCTAAGTGAGCCTCAAAGGCCTCAAGTACGTCTGCATCAACACCATTTTTGAAAAAAGAACGAGGTACGCCAAACGTGTAGGTTTCTTTTTCTGGTACGTCTGGATAGGTATCCTCTGTAATAGTGGTGGCGTCCATTTCGTCTACCCCAGCCATTACCGTATGCAGTAATTCAGCATCAGCTACTGAGTTCGTAAGTGGACCAGCTTGGTCCAGTGAAGAACCCATAGCCATCAATCCATAGCGAGAGACTGCACCATAGGTTGGTTTATATCCCACCAAACCGCAATAACTCGCCGGTTGACGCACCGAACCTCCGGTATCAGTTCCAATCGCAGCCGGGACAGCATCCATAGCAACAGCTGCAGCCGAACCGCCAGAAGAGCCACCTGGCACTCGTGAAATGTCTCGCGGGTTTTTCGTTACTCCAAAAGCTGAGTTTTCGGTTGAGCCACCCATCGCAAATTCATCCATGTTGGTTGCACCGACAATAATGGCTCCTGCTTCTTTCAGGCGCTTTACAATTGTTGCGTCGTAGACCGCAGTGTAATTTTCTAGAATTTTAGAAGCTCCCGTAGCTTTTTTTCCTTTTACTAAAATATTATTTTTTACTGCAATCGGCATACCCAAGAGAACAGGCGCCTTGTCGCCTTCTTTTACATATTGTTCAGTCGCACGTTTTGCCTCCTCGAGTGCATCTTCATACACATCCAAAAAGGCATTCAGCTCTCCGTCAGTATCTTTAATTACTTTGAGAGATTCTTCTACCGCCTGCAGTGGAGTATATTCACCAGTAATGAACTGGGCTCGGAGTTGTGAAAGTGTCTTCATAGAATTACTCATCAGTTTGTAAAATCTTCTTCACGGCTAAGAAGCGACCATCAGTGTGTGGCATTTCATCAAGAATATCTTGAGTAAACTCATCTGGTGCATTTTTTACCTCGTCTGTTCGCAAGATATTGTAGCGAGCACCAACTTGGAGCTCGGTTACAGACTCTTCAGACGCAATATCACTAATCACACTCACATAGTCGACAATAGCTGGTAATTCCGTAGCTAATTGCTCAAGCTCGGTTTCTGTTAGTCGAATCCGAGCGAGCGAAGCTAGATGTTCAATATCTTCGCGTTTCATAATGAGGCATGATACCATCCACAGCCTTATCCCGCTATAAGCTTCACGAAATCTTGTTCTGCCAGCACCTGAACCCCTAAACGTTCTGCCTCCTGTGCTTTACTCCCTGGCTCAGCTCCCACAATCACATAGTTAGTCTTTTTCGAAACACTGGATGACACTTTCCCCCCAAGTGCTTGAATAGCGCTTTTCGCTTCATCACGAGTGTACTTCTCAAGCGAGCCTGTCAGCACAAAACTCTTTCCAGATAAAGTCTGATTCGCCGTATTCTTTTCGGGCTCGATGATTTCTAAGTACCCTACCAACTCAGTCAATACTTTTTTATTCGCTGGTTTTGCAAACCACTCCACAACTGATTCAGCCACCACTTCACCAATTCCATAAATAGCAGCCATCTCTTGCACCGAAGCCTGTTCAATTGCTGACAACGACCCAAAGGTATCAGCCAACAGCTTGGCTGTTTCTTCGCCGATATTCTCAATCGAAAGGCCGAGCAATACTCTGTGAGGGGGAGGGTGTTTTGGCGGCGCGGGTGG
>CAYGOP010000081.1:0-3055 GCA_964351645.1 uncultured Candidatus Saccharibacteria bacterium
CCGCGTATGAAACATCTCCCAATCAAAACTCATCCGAGATCGCATCACTGCGTATGTGGTCAAGAGTATATAGGTTTTTTCAATGTTTGCAAGCGCTCTGTTTGACAGATAGTAAGAATAGTTTTATAAAGGCAGCAATTGTTCCCTGTATACACAAAAGGAGTTCTGCCTTGCCCGCAGTCACAACCACTATTCGAGTCACCCAAGACGGTTTGAAATCACTCTTTACCGAAAAAGGTGCGGAAATCGCCAAAGACGACGACAAAGAAGCTCAAGTCGTGACTGTCGACTTAACCAAATACCGAGTGGTATTTTTCCACTCCGAAGAACCTTGTGATGGCTTCAACCAGTATGACGAACCCTACGACCGTGTACAGCTTGTCAAAGAAGTTCGTTAATCTTCACCCTCTTGACCCCGAAACCCTGATTGGTTTCGGGGTTTCTTTTATTTATTTTAAAACCTTAAAGTGACCAACCAGTGGTAGCGGTTTCATTTCATCATGATAGGTATGGTACGCACCGTATATACCCAGCACCAACAGACCAACATTTACTAATTGAATCAACGAGTACAGTAGCGAAGAAAACCCCAGGTACATAAAATTACCCAAAAGCATCAAAGATAAGTATCCAATGAGGAGAATAATCTGCTGATTAGCATGAAAACGTACCGAAGGAATTTCTTTCATCTGATCGTTCAAAAGTGGGATGAAGAACATAACCGGAATTATGTATCCTAATACTGCAAATACTTTTATATCAGAGTCAAGCTTCTTTTCAGGTTTATTTGGTTCCATATCATTTATTTAGCTGCTCTTCGTTTATCAATCTCCGCATGATTTCCAGTGACGAATACTGACGGAACTTTTAACTTCTTTTTATTATACGTTATTTCTTCTGGTCGGGTGTACGCTTCGCCGGTAGTTGCTCGGTCATCTTCAAGTGATTCTTTTGTACCCAACACCCCTGCCACTTGCCGTGCAGTTGAATCGATGATGGTCAGAGCTGGCAATTCTCCACCAGTGAGGATGTATTCACCCACACTCACTTCTTCGGCTTTGAGCGCTGTTTTTACCCGAGCATCAATCCCCTCATACCGACCAGAAATCAAAACCAAGTGGTCGTATTTCTTTGCGTATTCCTTGGCCAACTTTTGTGTAAAGACAGTACCTCGTGGAGACATGATGAGCGTCTTCACTTTCTTTTTATCTTTCTTTCTTCCCACCGCTTTTTGCCACGCCCGTAAGATTGGCTCCGCCTTCATTACCATCCCTGGCCCTCCGCCATACGGTTTATCGTCTACTTTATTATGTTTATTATTCGCAAAGTCCCGTGGGTTGTAGTACTGGACGGAAATCTTTTTCCCTCGCACCTTTGCCCCTTTCCCTTTTTCGGTTTTCTGTGCCCGTCCTAACACACTAGCGTCAGTGTACGCTTGGCAGATATCTGGAAATAAAGTAATTACGTGAAAATGCATATCTTTTATAATAGTATACTTGCTTTTTGGGCTAATTCTTTCGTTATTTCAAAGGTTGGTTCTGGGAGAGCCTGAAGCGGAAACCAGCCAATTTCGTCATACACAGGTTCAGCAATGTATACCTCTTCTGGGTTCACTTTAGCCAGATAGAAAATACCCAACCATGCTCCAGACTCACGGACAAACAAATGTGAGTGAAGCTGTTGCACTTCTAACAACTCAACACCAAACTCTTCTTTTGTCTCCCTTTTGAGCGCACCCTCAAGTGTCTCACCATCCTCGACCGTCCCACCGCCAAACTCCCACTCACCATGCCTGTCTCGCGCCTGCCCACCTCTTTTAGCCATCATGATATTTCCTTTTCCGTCATGACAAATCGCAGACACAAATACGCTCGGTTTTAGATTTTCGCTCATGTGAAAATCCTAGCATACAAAAAGGCCGGCGCGTAGCGCCGGCCTTTTTGTACTAATCAAAGATTTAAATCTTTAGGTCATCAATTGCCTGGTCGAGTGACTTTGGCTCTACTGATGGATTATCTTCTTTCATCGCTTCTGACATTTCTGGGTTCATCCGCTGACCACCTTCTGGCTCGTTAATCTTAAGGTTTACTCGAGCATCATTTTTCATTCCTACTACTCGCAACAAAGTTCGAATAGCTTTAGCTGTGTTACCTGAGCGACCAATAATCTTACCCATATCTTCAGCGTGAACATCGAGCGTCAGCAACACTCCCATTTCATCAACTGTTCGATTTATTGAAACTGAATCCGGATGATCAACAAGAGCTTTTACAAGACTTTCGAGAAATTGCTTATCTTCGTGCGTATCCATACTTCTATCTTATCCTAACTGGTAAGCAACCATTACAGTATATGTAACGTGCTCCTAAAATAATACGTAAGCAAATACACTCCGTCAACGCTGACGGAGTGTATTGCAAAGAGTATATAAATGCGATTACGCTGTTTTTTCTTCTTCTGCTTCTGCTGGAACTTCCTCTGCAGGAGCTTCTTCAGTCGCAGCTTCTTCTACAACCTCTGGAGTAGCTTCTTCAGCTGGAGCTTCTGCGGCAGCTTTTGCTTCCTCAGCAGCCTTCTTTTCAGCCTCTGCTTTCTTAGCCGCTTCTTCCTCTGCTTTCTTAATTGCTGCTTCGTCTACAATTGGTGATTTTCGTGGAAGAACGTTGATTTTCTTGCCTTCAATCACTTTTTGACTCACCAGAATATTGTGCATTGTGTCAGAAGGTTGAACTCCTTTACTTAACCATTCTTTGGCCTTTTCAGCATCCAATTGGATGTGATTTAATTTTGGGTTGTACGAACCAAGGCGGTCGACATGCTTGTCGCTCTTCACACCTGTTCGCTTGTCAGTCACAACAATCCGGTATGCCGGATCATTTTTTCGACCAACTCGTTGTAAACGCATCATTAACATAGTGGCGACAGCATACCAGATTGTGGTTAAACGTCAACAGGTATCTGCGCACCAAAGACCATTACCTGACAGAGAAGAAAAAGCTCGATACTGCACTCTGGAACATATAAGTGTAAGTGTTATACTTGTGTGTTTTAAACA
>CAYGOP010000082.1:0-2946 GCA_964351645.1 uncultured Candidatus Saccharibacteria bacterium
CCAATGATATCCCGTTTGAGTAATTTCTGCGTCTTCAATCACTGTTTGAGTCACTCCAAGCTGACTTGGTGGATTTACTGAGCCGCCAGCAGTTACCACGACGTCAGACACCGGATTATCAAGCAGTACATTTAGTGTTTCACCATCACTTGCTCCAGTACCAATATCAAGAAACACATACGCACACAAAGCTTGAGTCGGTGAAATCTGCACACTACTATTAAAAGAAGCGGTTCCATCAGCCCCACTAAAAGTCGAGGTCGCACCGAACTGAGACTCACCACCAACATACGATTCACTCTCACAATCATACGGGGCTGATGTGTCCAGATCATAAAACACTCGAACACTTGAAAGATTGTTCGCGGCATCGATAGTACCAGTTTCTGTCAGCGTAATACTCGTAACGTTTCTCGAAGCCACGTCTTCCACGATGGCAATGCTTTCACCAAGTGCAAAATTATTCACTCCCGGAGAAGACGTCGCTGGCTGAACCCCATTCACAAACACATTTGTGGTAGCGGAAGGAATCAGTGCGGATAGCTCCAGCGCCTGTAACCCAACTCGGCTCGCGATGAAGTTTGAGACTGGTACTCCGGTACTTTCGTCTGACTGCATCAATTCAACAATCTGACCAGAGGTGAGACCTGGAAACAAAACCCCACTGGAAGCACCACTGGTATACGCATCCTGGGTTCCTTGATCACCACGGTTAAAACTTCCGTGTCCTCCATACGCTTGAAGCGCATTGTCAACTCTCCACTCAATCTGCGGTACATCTCTTCCTGTTCCGGCACTTCGTGAAGTATAGGTGGACGCAAAAAACAAATAATTTCCAGCGCTATTGATTTCAATATTGTCGTTATTCGTTGTTGTTGAATGAGCAAATCTAGATGGCGCAGTGTACAACTGCTGATTCCAGTTCATTACACTTGAAGCTGAAGTAAGAAGCTGATTTGCACTGTTCGTGAGCGACAGCACTTCAGCAGAAGCTGGCAATGCAACCAGTGACACAGCAGACTGATCAGCCACTATTACAGTCGTATCTCCTGTCTGACTTTCTCGGCGTATCTCAACATTAAATACTTGATCCCCAACAGCAGTTTTCTTTACCAACCCAACATACTGCATTGTTCCGTTTATCACTCCGTCGGTATACCGCAAGTAGGTTGTGCTACGGGTGCCGGGAACCTCAACCCCATCAAGCGTAAGACGCATTTCGTAATTCTGACGTTGATTTGCTGTCCCTGTCACATTCAAATTAACATTTACCGTTGCGAGGAAAAATTGATCTACACCGCCCTTTAAGGTGATATCTGCACTGGTTGGAGAAAAATCAAAAGAGTCAGTGTCCACCTCATCAGACGTGTCCCATGTCACGCCTGTAAAAGTAGTCAGGGCGCTAATGTCAGAACTAGCTGAACTTTTATGTACCCGCAGGTAATCAAGTGAGTCATCAAGCTGTACTACACTGACACCGTTTTTACCCGGACGAATAGCCGCACCGGCTGTGGGATTCGAATCTTGTCGTGTTGTCACCACCCTCAAATCTTGGTTCGCGGATGCGGTAATAATTGCTGCGCCAGAGTTATAGGCAGTTAGGTCATTTTCTGCGTCACGAATATATCCAGAACCTCGACCATACTCAAGCGGGACACCGTCGAGCGTAAGATATGAAGCAACTGACCGACGGTTCGCCCCTCCCGCACCTCCTTCTTCAGTCCAAACGTTATATAACACCAAATACTTACCACCTTCTGACAAAGTGATGTCTGTACTATTTCCAGCGAGCGCGATATTAGAACTTTCTGTCACCGCAGTATCCCATGTCACATCAAACCCACTACTGGTTACAACTTCACCGCCAGTCACTTCACGAAACACAGAGAAGTCACCAGTAGCAGCTTCTGCTAACGGTGCACGCAAAAATCCCTCATTCAGGAAGACAAAACTATCTCCCAGCACTATCGTGAGAATGAGAACAAATGAACAATATGAGCGCAGCCATGCTACGGTGTTTTTTCCCATCACCTTTCGCATTGGTAACTATATTATAGTTACATATGTAAAATTTAGCCAAAATAACCTTATTTTTATGGTTTTTTATTGTGCATAACTGACTTGACGTGGAGTCACCCCTAGCCCGTAGGCTCTCAGACGGAACACGCACAATCTGACAATTAAGAATCAACTTATACACTTTTATACCCACTTACTCCTCAGGTTATGATGGAGTTATTCAAACGATACTCACTACTTTTACACAAACTTATTCACACCTTATCCACAAAATCTTTCTTAACTCTGCAACACGAAAACACCACCCAAGACAGAAATTTTTTGTTACACTGCTCACATGCCAGAACTACCTGAAGTAGAAACCGTTCGGATGCAACTCAAGCGGAAAGTAACCGGAAAAACGATTGAAAGTGTCGAGGTGTTTCACAGTAAGTCTGTCAATCATGATGAGCAGATAGAAGATAAGCTGCGCGGAAAAGTTATTGCTGACATCGACCGAATTGGCAAACTGATGATTTTTTCGTTTACCGATGAGATTGATGTTTTTATTCTGGCTCACTTGAAAATGACTGGGCAGTTTTTTTATGTCGACTCTCAAGGGGACGTTATCGGAGGTGGTCACTCAATGACCGAATCAGACGGACGAGACTTCCCGCACAAACACTCACGAGTCGCATTTCATTTTACCGACCATACTTCCCTGTACTTTAATGACATGCGCCTGTTTGGCTACACGAAACTGGCAACGTTTGCTGAAGTTGAACATGCACGCAGTAAGTTTGGCCCAGAGCCAATTCAGGCAGATTTTGATTGTGAAGCGTTTACCAAAAAGCTCAAGCGCAGAAAAACCCCAGTCAAAGCCGCCCTCCTCGACCAATCTTTTGTAGCCGGTTTAGGAAATATTTATGTTGATGAGGCACTGTGGCG
>CAYGOP010000083.1:0-2794 GCA_964351645.1 uncultured Candidatus Saccharibacteria bacterium
CCCCGACTCAGTTTCAATTGCTGACAACGACCCAAAGGTATCTGCCAAGAGCTTGGCTGTTTCATCGCCGATATTCTCAATCGAAAGGCCCACGAATAATCTGTGTAGTGGAACTTTTTTTGCCGCCTCGATTGCTTGCACTACATTCTCAGCTGCTTTTATTTTAGAACCAGGTAAATCTTTTTAATCCCCCACTTCAAGAGTAAATAAATCTACATAGGAAGAAATCAGTCCGTGCTCCAGCAACAAATCAATTATCCGCGGACCTACTCCATCAACATTCAAAGCCCCTTTAGATACAAAATAATATAATCGCTGCCGATGCAAAGCCCCTGAGTCTGTCGAAACACAGCGATATGCCGCCTCGCCGGGAATTCGTTCAATGGAACCATCTCCACCACACTCAGACACTTTCTGCGGAAACGTATACGGTTTGGTATTTTTGGGTCGCAGAGTTCCTACTACGGAAATAATTTCCGGAATAATATCCCCGGCCTTATGAAGCACCACCGTATCACCCACCCGCACATCAAGTCGGTGGATATTGTCCTCATTGTGAAGAGTTGCTCGGGACACCGTTGAACCATCAATCAGTACCGGGCGTAAATGAGCGACTGGTGTAATCACGCCGGTACGACCAACCTGCAACTGAATATCTTCAACAACAGTAGTTGCTTCCTCGGCAGGAAACTTATAGGCCATGCCAAATCGTGGAGCTTTTGCGGTGTATCCCAACAATCGCTGTAAAGATATATCATTCACTTTTGTCACTACCCCATCAATTCCGTACGGTTGTTTATGTCGCTTCTCTGTCCATGTTTCATAAAATGTCTGCACCTCTTCAACAGAACGGCACAATCGAGACTGACTATTGGTTGGCAAACCAAGCTTCGTGAGAAGCTCCAGTTCTTCCCATTGGGTCGCTGGTTTCTTAACTGTTGGTGGAAGATTTTCTAACAAATCAATATCGTATACAGTAAGCGACAAGTTCCTACTCGCCGCAACTGACGCATCTAATTGACGCAACGAACCGGCTGCGGCATTTCGCGGGTTTGCAAATTCTGGTTCGTTGTTTTTTACTCGCTGTGTATTAATACGCGCAAACTCCTTTTCAGACAGCCACACTTCGCCAATACAAATCAAATCAATAGCATATGGCAATACATGTGGAAGCGTCTGAATTGTCTTCCCGGTATGTGTAACATTCTCCCCTACCACCCCATCTCCACGGGTAGACGTTCGTACGAGCACTCCTTTTTCATACTCAATAATCAACTTCAGGCCGTCAATCTTATGTTCAGCCACATATGACAGCTCGTCTGCAGAATGGTCTGCTTCAACTAGCAGGCGACGAAGGCGCTTATCCCACTCCAACAACTCATCATAAGTAAACACATTATCAAAAGACCACTGTCGTACTTTGTGAGTTACTTTTGAAAAAGCTTCAGACACAACCCCTCCGACAGAATCAGCCTCTGTTACTTTTCCTTCAACCTGTAGCTCTAAGTGTTGTAGCTCAGCCAATAAAGCATCGTAGGCTTCGTCACTCAGCTCTGGAGTATCTTTCGTATGATACAGCTCTCTGTGGTGCGCTACCGTAGCCCGTAGCTGCTTGAGCCGCTGTTTGTCAGTCGTATCTTTCATTACTTAGAATTGTAGCAATACTTCACGCTGAACAACACCGTAGCCAGTTGCGGTATTACATGGTCTATTGTAGCCTCGCACAGAAATCGTACTGCATCGCGCACCAGGCTCACAGAACTTGTCTGTTCCGTTTGGATAGCCTGGGATGAGCGCTGTCATATTTGTGGTCGTCACCCCAACCCCGATAGCACTCGAAGATGCAACAACAGTATTGATTTGCGTACACCGTGGACTTGCACCTCCCCAGGTAAACTCATAGCTATACAAGAAACTTTCTCCGTCCCCAACATATGTCGGCACAGTTGCATCAATGGTGTTTGTATCAGGAGAAGTGTTAAAACACTCAGGACTGATAGGGTCCCCTACTTCCATTTGGGATGAACTTGCTCGACGCCAGTACCGCGCGCACTCCATACCTGCGTTGGCAGCATGAAAAGCCAACTCAGATTCCTTTGCATTGGTTGAAAGTCTTACCTGTTTAATCGTCAAATCAAGTACCGACAAGCCGATAGAAATAACCACACCCACTACAATGAGAGAAATAAGTAGTGCGAAACCTGATTCTTTTTGTTTCTTCATATTAATTTCCATACACATTAAACAAATAGGTTTGCACCTCCACTTGCTGGGATTGTCGCTGTGAGCCGGTACGCCAAAATACTCTTGAAATTACTTGCACTTCACGATTGTCTGTTTCAGTCATGTATATCACTCGCGTATAGGGTGTACTCGAGGCACCGGTGGACGTATAGGTGTATTTTGAGCGATCACCACTGGGGTTAAAATATAAATCACAATTGGAGCCCGAACAGAGAATTGGACTTCTCAGACTACCAGTCGAGTCGGTGTTCAGCTCCAGTCCGCAACCACTCACCGTAAAACACTGGTCATACGGACCCGCAGACGTAGGCTCAATAAAGTCCGCCCACGGAGTTGCATTATAATTCGGGTCGGTAGTGTCTAGGAAATTCCGCAAAAGTAAATCGTCGCGCGCTTTTTGAGCAATCTCAGCACCTTCTTGAGCTAAAAAGAATGCAATCACTTGTTCACTCGCAAAGCTCGTACTGCGAGCAGCTGAGGAACTAATCGACATCGGACCAACAATCACTATCAACAGGAGGGTGATAGCCACCAGAGTTTCCACTAAACT
>CAYGOP010000084.1:0-2770 GCA_964351645.1 uncultured Candidatus Saccharibacteria bacterium
GAGCGTCGCAAGGGTTGTCCCAGCCGATTCACTATCCGACTAAGTGACGAGGCAAAGAAGCGCGGTCAGGCTGAAGTTGATTTCGTTAACAACTGTTACAAAGCAACAGTAAAGCCAATGAAAATTTCACTTTAGCCTAGGCCAAATTGAACCCATTGGTGGTTCAAAGTGGATCTAGTCCTAGGTTCTTATTGAGCTAAGCACTAGGTTCATCTTGAACCACACAATAAATAGTAATAAATATTATCAATAAATATCCCTACAATAAGTAAGAAAATGGGGAAATTCAAAGAGATTTAGAAGTCTGGAGACTGAAACGGCATGTATAGAAGTGATGTGTACATACGTGACCAGCCTAATACCATATGTATATATGGATAGATTCAGTTTCCAAGAAGCCGTACTGGCGGACTACATTCAGGTAGTTAGTTTGTACACCAGAGAAGAGTTGCTCAATGAGTTGCTTGACGTGAAGTATTCACAGCTCGAGCAACTGCCAGACGATGAATTAATAGTTCAGTTCAATGTTCAGAGAAGAAAACAAGAATCTTAAATATGTCATTTACGCCAGACGCTCGGTTGAGCGGCGGCTTGGTAGTGACGACGAGGAGCGTGGTGTGCCCTCGATTGATTCTCAGTTAGCTGAAATACATAAATACGTTGCAAACCAGGGGTTAAATATTGTTAAGGAGTTCACTGAAACGAAAAGTGCGAGTACACCATACAATCGACCAGAATTTGAAGCGATGATTGAATTCATTAAGGCTGGTAAGGCAGATGGCATCCTGTGCTTCAAGATTGACCGACTAGCCAGAAACTCAGTAGACGAGGGAATCATCAAGCATTACCTCCAGACTGGAGTGGTAAAGAATATCAAATCTACAGACCGTGACTGGTACTCGGATGACCATACGCTTGTTTGGGCTGTTGAGTTTGGTACTTCTACTCAATATTCAAGAGATTTAATCAAACATATCAAGCGCGGACAGAACCAGGCTACAGGGCGTGGTTTTCGTCCGAGTATTGCTCCGATTGGATATAAGAACAGTAAATATCGTGAGGAAGGTCAACCAGAAGAAGTGCTTGTTGATGAGGAACGTTTCCAGATATTGCGCAAGATGTTCGATTATATTTTGACTGGTGGGTACACACCACACGAAGTGCATAAGATCGCTACGGAGGAGTGGGGAATGCGTACACGACCAACTAGACGCTATCCGATTCCAAAACCAATGTCGATGAGTTCTTGGTACAACATGCTTTCCAATCCGTTCTACTACGGTGAGTTTGAGTACCCGCGCGGGAGTGGCAACTGGTTCAAAGGTACGCACAAGCCACTTCTTACCAGAGATGAGTACGAAGCCATACAGGTCATACTCGGACGGGCTGCACCACGACCGAAAGTGCTGGAACATAAGTACACTGGCTTACTGAAGTGTGGTGAGTGTGGACTGAGTCTTACGTGCGTGAAGAAGACAAAGCGTCAGAAGAATGGCAATGTACATAATTACTCCTACTATTACTGCACTGGACGTGCACGAAAAGGGTGTTCGCAAGGTTCAATGACTGAAACTGTGATAGAAAAGCAAATAATTGAATTCTTGTCATCGCTCCGTATCTCGCCTGCGTTTCACCAGTGGGCAATGGACGAATTGAAGAAAGAGCACGAACGTGAGAAAAGTGATAGAACCTGTATCCTGCACAACCAGCAGGCTGAATATAAGAGCGTCTGTCAGCGACTCGACTCACTCTTCCAGATGCGACTGAATCAAGAAATTGATGCTGATGTATATATGAAGAATAAGACTGAGTTGGAAAGCGAACAAAGACGACTTAAGGCCAGTCTAGATTCAATCGATGCACGTATAGCTAACTGGTTTGAAAATGCTGAACGTCTGATGACGTTTGCAGAGCGCGCGGTAGAGGAATTCAAGAATGGTGACATGAAAAAACAGAAGACGATTCTCTCAGCGCTTGGACATACACATATAGTGAAAGATGGGGTAGTACGACTGCAAACAGAAAAACCACTCCATGTGTGGCAGGAAGTGGTTCTTCAGATAATAGACGAGGACAAATTGTTAGAACCTGCAAACGATGTTGCAAACAAAGGCTATTCTAAAAAAATTTGGGTCCTCGATACAAAGTTGTGGAGATGGCGGGAGTTGAACCCGCGTCCGAATCAGAGTGTGATTGTGAGTCTACAGTGCGTAGAATATTCTTTGATTTAAAGTAACTAGCTAAAGAATAAACAAAACACTAGTTCCTCGAGTTGTGTAATTTTAATTCAGTCACTACAACGGAGCGACTGAACGAAGTCTCGTGTCTATTCTACCCAACAAGCCGTATGAGACGTTTGACTTGAGAGCATCGTCCGGCAGGCGTAATTACGCGAATGCGGGAGCGAATCCAAACGCGTTAGCGTAAGGACTTGGTACTGCTTTTTTTGCAAATACAAAGTGGAACCTTTTTACGAATTGATTACCAGTTTTCGACACTGCACACAACCAGCCCGACTAACCGTCGATGCCTAGCATCCCCTGAAAAGACGCGGGGCGTCTTTTCAGTTGAGTGCAATGCGTTGTGCCAAGAACCACAAAGGGAATTTTCTTAGGTAGGCGATTGTACTCAGCTCATAGAGCTCGTATCCTTTCAGGGGAGGGTGTACGTTTTATTGGATACACAAAGGTGGTGGGGAAGGCGAGAAATTTCGCCGTCCCCGATTTCAGGTCTTACGCAGAAAGAACAGTGGCGGTCGGGTGTTTTTGTG
>CAYGOP010000085.1:0-2637 GCA_964351645.1 uncultured Candidatus Saccharibacteria bacterium
CTATCAGCCTGCTTTTCGATTTCCTTTTTATAGGTCTCCCATCGTTTCTCATCCCAAATCTCGACGCGATCATGGATTCCAGCCAAAACTACTTTAGTGTCTAGCTGCCCAAAATCTTTCAAGAAGTCTGGCACGAGAATACGTCCAACTGAATCTACCTCCACCTCTGTGGCTCCCGACAAGAAGAATCGATTGAAACTTCTTGTGTCCGCCTGACCGAGTGGTAATTGACCAATTTTTTCAGTGATCTTTTTCCACTCGGCAATTGGATACACAAAGAGACAGTTATCAAGTCCACGAGTGACGACAAGCTTTTTCCCAAGTTCCTTCCGCCATTTAGACGGCATGGACAGCCGTTTCTTGGGATCCAACGTATGCTTGTATTCGCCGATTAACATAAACTTGATAGCTTGCGAGCGAGCCTGGGAATCCTCCACAAATTATGTGGAGAGTTTGTGGCGGATTCCCAAACTCGCTCTTGCATACTATTTTCATAGTATACCACTATCTCCCACCACTCCTACATTGTATACCACCTCATCCCACCCGCAACCACATTGTCCCCACCTCTGGAGACAGGTAAGAAAAGCCCCGCTAGATAGCAGGGCTTTTTGTTATGCACTTTTGAGCAAATACTGTGTCTGGGCTTGCACTACATCTCCATCAAAGTATGGTGGGTGAGTTGTGTCATATAAACCAGACCAGCATACGTGACGCGCACCGGCGTCAACAATCAAAGCTCCGCCGCCACCTACCGGATACATATCCATTACGACGTGCGGTGCATCAGGATGAACAATCCAAGTATGCTGACAGTTCTGGTCGAAGTGACCATCTTGAAACTGAAACTCTGGATACAGTTTGACGAGCGCCCTGCAGATAGCATGGCACGTCAAATCATCTTCTGGGATTTCTGGAAACGCTCTTACCGTTTCCTGCATTTTCAAAAATAAGGTATAGATTCTTTCTGGAATTCGACCTATCTTAACTGCATATGGAAGCATTACTCTTCTCCGTTATGTATGAACTTTTTTTACATTAGTCATGAACAGGTAACTTGTCAATCATTATTCAAAAACACTGTATTCGAAAAAAGTCCCGCTAGAATGCGGGACAAGGTATATCTTTACAAGAACGAAAAGAAACACGCCAGTTAATGCTACGTATCCCCTTCGTACACACGAGGGTCTGCGCCACCCGGAATATTCAGTGAGCGCTGTCCAACTTCTTCAACAGAATGATTGGAAACATTTAACTTTGAATCAAGCAAGAAACGATGAATCTGTCTTCTTCTTTCTGAATAGACTGCAACAAGAACACCTTCACCAATCACCGCTTTCAAACTAGATACCGTATACTCTCCCCCAACCAAAGGCACAACAAAATTTTTAATTGTTGTCATGGGCTTATTTGGTATCGGAACAGTTTTTCCGCGAGTAACAGGAAAAGCTTTCCTGAACTCACGATTAAACCTTGGTTTCATTATAGGCATACAAACCTCCTCCATAGATCTGAAGCTACTATAGACATTTACAAACTCATGTCAACACAATAAAGAAAGCCGGCATGTATGTGCCGGCTTTATTTTTATGAATGCTTCTTATGAGCCATTAAATACTCCAAATAAGCTTGCTCTGCTAGAAACTGACCTGATTCTGTCAGCTCATAGCTGAGCTGACCTAGCACCTCAGGACCATTGTAGTCTGGTCTTTTTGTTATTAGACCTTCATCTTTCAGGACCTGAAAGATACACTCCATACGGCTGTCTCTAGCAAATACAATGGGTGCTGGAGCATCTTCAACCGATAAACCAAACAAGGCTCCTTTTATCCAGTTTTCAAAAAACTCCACATCATCAAACCCAAGCATTTCAACCTGCTCAAGCATCCGAGTAAATACGTCACGCATTCTTTTTCTCCTTTTTAAAGAACAAAAAACGACCTCTCTTGAGGTCGTTTTTCAGTCTTCTATAACTTTAGATACAACACTGAAAGAGAACCTCAATAACTTGAGTGGTTCGCCGCGTCGTTGTCTTTTCAGCTTGTATCCAACTGTACATATTTTGAGTATACATGAACCTTGTATAAAAAACACCTCGCTAATTATTCACAAGTTACTTTTTAATTTCTGGCGGAATAATTGTGTCACCGAGCCATTCGTGATGTTCATGTTCAGGTACACCACCAAGGCATGTGTCCAGATAGGTCTGATTCAGGCGCTTCCCTGCACAGTCTGGTTTATGCATCACAAAAGCGAACACTGGTTCAGACAACTGCACGGAAATTTTGTCAGACACGTCAACCAAGTCATATCCAATTTCTCTTTTTTCTAGGGCTAAAAATTCTCTATCAGAAACTAAAAACACATGCCCGCGCACTGACTTGGCAGGATTCTGAATTAAGTTCATAGCAACATACTCATAAGAACGATGAGACGCGTTTAAAATTCGCTGATAGCCCTTAAGCACCACATCCTCAACAATCTCTAGTTCAATAAAAGTTCTATGGCGACTGGTCTGGTTTAACAAACTGCCATAGCCAAAAATATGTATCGGCATAGCAGTTGAAATTACTCTTTTGGGCGCATCAACGGGAATAACTGAGTTTCTAGCGGTGGTTTTCCAGCCAAAAGAGCGCA
>CAYGOP010000086.1:0-2541 GCA_964351645.1 uncultured Candidatus Saccharibacteria bacterium
GAGTTGTTTTACACCACCTTTTACAATCTTGGTACGCCGGTCATCACCAAACTTATCAGCTACTTCTTGCAGTTCTGACTTCACAATTCCCATCATTTTTACTTTACTCTTGAGAATAGCCTGCAATTCTTTAATGAGCTTTTGAATAGCAGCAAGCTCATCCTCAATCTTCTTACGCTCCAGACCAGCCAGCTTCTGCAGTCGCATATCAAGAATCGCTTGCGCTTGGATTTCTGAGAATTTAAATTCTTTCATCAAGGCAGCATGTGCAGTCGGCACATCTTTGGCTGCTCGAATCAGTTTGATAATTTTATCAATGTGATCAAGCGCTTTTTTCAGACCGAGCAAGATATGCTCACGAGCTTCAGCCTTGTTAAGGTCGTACTGTGTTCGGCGCCGAATCACTTCCGCACGGTGCTTTACATACTCTTCTAAAATAGTCTTCAGACTGAGCGTCTGCGGAATCCCATCAACTAATGCCACCATATTGTAATGGAAGGTATCTTCGAGCTGAGTGTGCTTGTAGAGCTTATTTAGAACAGTTTGTGGCTGCGCACCGGTCTTGAGTTCAATAACAACTCGGATATCATCTGTTGACTCATCGCGCATTTCACGAATTCCTTCAATTTTCTTTTCACGAACTAAGTTGGCAATCTTTTCTTGCAGGTCGGCTTTATTCACGCGGAACGGGATGGATGTAATGATGATAGAAAATGCTCCTCGTTTATCTTCAACGATTTCCGCTTCTCCTCGCACTACTACTCCACCTCGACCATTCGCATAGGCGTGTGCAATCGCTTTTTTATCAAATGCAATCGCACCCATTGGGAAATCTGGACCTTGAATATGCTTCAGCAGGTCATCGGTACTTGCATCAGGATTATCAATTAAGTGATTGACTGCGGCTGCCACTTCTCGCAAGTTATGTGGTGGAATATTTGTCGCCATTCCCACCGCAATACCCAAAGAACCCAACAAAAGCAGGTTTGGTGCCGCGGCCGGCAATACTACTGGTTCTTTCTTTGTACCATCAAAGTTTGGACGCCAATCAACCGTATCTTTTTCTAAATCACGAAGCAGCTCTTCAGCCACCTTAGACATCTTAGCTTCTGTGTATCGGTAGGCAGCAGCGCTGTCACCGTCGATAGAACCAAAGTTTCCTTGCCCAATAACCAGTGGATATCGTGTGGAAAAGTCCTGTGTAAGCTTTACCATCGCCTCATACACAGCGGAGTCGCCGTGGGGATGAAAACTACCGAGCACGTCTCCCACTACGGTCGCAGACTTTTTGAAGCGAGCGCTCGAGGTAAGACCATTCAAACGCATTGAGTATAAAATTCGGCGGTGTACCGGCTTTAGCCCATCGCGCACATCAGGCAAAGCACGTGACGTAATAACAGACATCGCATAGTCGAGGTACGCAGTCTCCATTTCGGTGGTGATATTTTGGGTGACTATTCCGCGCTTTGGGTCAATTGGTTCTGGTGCGGGTGATTTTTTCGGCATATATCAAGCTAATCAGACGTTTTTAATTGCACAGCAGTATATCACATTACTGATTTACTGTGCTCGTTGCGGTATTATCCACAGTAATAATTCTCACTAGTTTGGGTTCCGTTACTGTTTGGTTTGACGCTTCTGACTCAGAGGTAACCGGCTCTGTGGTAGAGGCAGACGAAGTTGCGTTTGTACTACTCGCTGCCAGGCGAGCCTGACTTTTTTCTCTGAAAGAATTCAGAAGCGTATCTAAAGATTCTTGACCATCTACATTTGAGTTTTGCGGTTCAGTATTGGCGGGTGTAGCTGTGCTGGGCTCACTGTTTGGCACCGCTTCTTTGACTGCAGCTACCTGTTGCGACATCTCTTCAAAAAAACTTTTTTGAGGACCTTCGCTCGTATCAACAAACACTTCAGCAAACCGGATTGGATTATTGAACAACCACAACACACACACCATAAATGCAAAACCACTGGCCACCCAAAACGCGACCCCATCACGCACGTGTGTTGGTTGTCGACGTAATTTTCCAATGGTTTTACGTAACATGCTCAAATAATTAAGATTTTAGAACCGCTACTTCACCAGACATCGCACTTACATCTTTTCGTTTAAGCGTAAGCTTGTCTACCGGCTTCACAGACTCATTCCCTTCTTCTTTCAAGAAAGCTTTCAAAGCAGCTGCATCATAGTGCATTGGAATAATGAGCTTCGCCTCGAGTTTGACAGCTAGTTTTGACGCCTGAGGAACTTCAAGGAGGTCACCTCCTCCAATTGGCACAAACAAGATATCAATATCTCCGAGCTCACTAAGAATCCTCGGATCAATGTCTGGACTACTGAGCGCACCAAGAAAAATCATATTCATCTCCTCTAAACGCACTTGGTAAATAGTGTTAAAACGCTCAACTTTGTCATATGTAGTCTGAACCCCAAAGCCACGAGCGGTCACTGAACCGAGTTCATACTCACCCGGTCCATCCACCACAAACGCCTCCTTGTTGCCATGCTGCACGTTTTCAACGCGGTTAACATCCTCGTGG